>JBJTMR010000212.1:0-12981 GCA_046070625.1 Bdellovibrio sp.
ACAAAAAAGCCCTCGTCATCCAAAGCTCCAGGCTGATTTATGACCTGGCGACTGAGTTTAGTTAATTTATGCCACTTACCCTGAATGTTTGCAGCCATGGTATCGCCCGAAGGATTCAATCGCTGCCAGCCTCCACCAACAGAGTAAAAGAACGTGTGCCCCTGGTTTGAATTATCCAACAGGATTTCCAAGATAGATTCTGTCTCTGTTTGTTGGGTCGAGTATTGGCGATCGTCTTTTCTAAATGGTCTTTTTACATCTTTCGTATACAGATCTTCGCTGTAAGATAAAGTGACCATCATACCATTGCTCGTCAGGCGATTAACCTTTGCATAGTAACCAAATGTTAAACCGCGATCATCACCATCGCCCGCTGTGTTTCTGGTCGTCATATTATCGTTAATCATCCCCACCGTGATAACATAGGTGGCACGGCGATTCGCTTTTTTTATTCGAGAATCCATGGCAAGAATCTCACGCGGCAGATCTCCCACGGTCGTTTGAACTTGATAAATACCATCTACGGGTTGGCGAGAATCTCTTGTCGCTTCTTCTTGGTTTAGGCGATTCAATTCCTCTGAACGGTTTTTCGCGTGCGCGGATTCCACCGTCAGGGAAAGAATCACTGGGAACATTGCCACGGCAAAATAATAAGATCTCATCATCACGCACCTCATTGTTTAAAATGAAATGCGTAGCTAATTTCTGACTCATTTATTGTCAAATGAAATACTATTTAGAGTTTGTAAGAAAGAATAAACCCTGCGATTCACATTCGACTCATTGCTTGCGTGCAATAATTTATGGAATATTACAATTAAAGCTGCAGACTAAATGCGTTCCAGAATTTTTCAGGATTTTCAATAAATGGCGAGTGGCCCATTCCCTCTAAAGAGATCAGCTTGCCCTTCGGAATTTTGCCAATCACATCTTTCGCCATCTTAGGATAGTTGCCCATTTTCTTTTTATTTTCTTCCGGCGCCCAAGTTTTACCGATGGCCGTTTTGTCTTTCGTTCCAATCACCAGGACGGTTGGCATTTTTAGATTCTTGAACTCATAGTAAACCGGTTGCGTAAAAAGGGCCTCGGAAGTTAAAGCTGCGGTCCAAGCCAACTGAGCCGAATCCGGCCCCTCAAACCAACCTTGCGCTGGAACCAAATATTTGTCGTACTCGGGCTTCCACTGATTGTCGTAATAGTACTCAAGTTGATACTTTTTTACTTTATCAATATTGTTTGCCAGTTCTTGGCTATAAAGCTGATCCACAGTTTTATAGGTCGTCAATGTTTTCCAATCCTCAAGCCCCAGAGGATCAATCATGAAAAGCTTGGTAACACTCTCTGGATACATCAAAGCATATCGCGCCGCGAGCATTCCACCCATCGAGTGACCCACAAGTTGAAACTTTGTGATCTTCAGATGAACTAATAAGTCCTTAGAATAAGACGCCATCGCCTGAAGCGAGTATTGGAGCATTGCAGGCTTCGTCGATTTACCAAAGCCAATCTGATCAATCATAATCACGCGATAGCCTTTACCGACTAAAACCTTTGCCATGTCTTCAAAATAATAGCCGGAAAAATTTTTGCCGTGAAAAAGCACAATGACTTTTTCGGAGCCCTTCTCTGGCGCGATATCCATATAGGCCATTTTCAAATCTTGGTTCTGAGCGCGGAAGGAATAATAAGAAACCGGAAACGGATATTGGAACTGAGTTAGTGCCGCATCGAATCCCTTCACGGGTACGGAGGCCGTTTCGATTTTCGGAGATTGCGATGCACAAGCAGATAAAACCAGAAGCGAAAGCAAAAGTATTTTTCTCATATCATGTCTCCCGAAAGAAAATGATAAAAGAAAGATCGCTGGCACTGAAGCTTTCTTTAATTATGAGTCCGAAACAAATTACCGAGGGGACTGACTATCGGCAGTTGTTGAATTGCTCGAAGTAGCGTTGGCAGACGGAGAACTGACTTGTGCAGTCGTTAACGTCGGCAGAATGGTAATGGGTCATCGGACAATGGCGAGAGCTATTGCGAGCCACGGTGACCGTGATCTCCCCGTCAAAAAGAGCTTCAGAAGAATTCCTGTCATAAATGGAGTAGCGAATACGATTATCACCAGACATCAACAACGGCTTTTGGAATAAAGTCGAAATCCAAAGATTCATGGGATTTCTGGTACGCCCCAGAGCACCATTATAGTCTTCAGTTTTGGTGCGAACAGAGCCGTCTTCGCGAGTGTTACGTAAAGTAACCTTCACAGCACGGGGGTCAGTAGGACCAACAAAATAGTCATAAGCAGCGGGATCTAACACAACATCGCGACACATATAGCTGGCAGAACCACCGCCGTTAAAACCATCGCATGTGACAACAACATTGCCTTCGATGGGAGTCGCCTTAAAAGTCGCTCCAGAGGAGAAGCCTACGGCCCCAGCAACACAGGTCACTGAACTCATAAGCAAAAATGTGCAAACAGATTTGAACATAAAAGGCCCCCTCTAATTGCCCCTAATGTGAGCGTTAGAGTAGAGCCCCTATTTTTTGGAAGCAATAACTAGCGCGTCAATCCCTTCATGGTATCCCACGCCTTCAAATAGCTAAATGCTTGATATGCTTGGTAATCTGACTTCAACAGCTTGTCGCGAGGCGAAAGTTTTTCGTCTTTTTTCGTATTTAAATCTTTCCACCACGCTAACGCACCATCGTCAGCATTCTTTTTAATATCGAGCTTCTCTGCTGCCTTTTCTTTGTCGTTTTTCAAGTGACCCGCGATGTCTCCTTCGCGAGTTGTTTGCTGGCGAACAATTGACTTAGAGAATGCTTCTGGATCCACATCGTCGATTTCAATGTCTGGATGAATGCCTTCTGCTTGAATCGAAATACCGCTTGGCGTGTAGTAACGAGCTACGGTCAATTTCAAGCCTGACCCATCACCAAGTTTGATCACAGACTGCACAGAACCTTTACCAAAAGTACGCTGACCTACGATCAAAGCACGTTTGTTGTCCTGCAAGGCTCCGGACACGATTTCTGATGCACTCGCCGTGTACTCGTTCACCAGAATCACCACTGGTATATCCGTGTACTTACCTTTTTTGGTCGCCATCGCGACTTCTTTTTCAGCCTTATTACGACCGATCGTGCTTACAATAGGCCCCTCTTTAAGGAACATATCGCTTACTTTAACGGCTTGATCTAACAGACCACCTGGATTTCTACGCAAATCAATCAACAAACCACCGACTTTGCCATCGTGATTTTTAGCATGCGCCTCTAAAGCTTTTTCCAAATCTTTGGAGGTGTTTTCAATGAAGCTGGTAATACGAACATAAGCAAAACCCTCGCCTAAGTCTGTGTACTTAACCGATTTGATTTTAACACTGCCGCGAACCACGGTGATATCACGAGGTTTGTCTTCGTTGTCACGAACTACGCGCAAAACGATCTTGCTACCTTTTTTACCACGCATGAACTGAGAAGCTTCCACCAAACTCATGCCCTTGGTGCTATTGCCATCAATGCCAACAACTTTATCGCCAGCTTTGATACCAGCAATCCAAGCCGGAGCGTCCTCAATCGGAGAAATAATCGTTAAGATGCCATTTTGAATGGAAATCTCAATTCCTAAGCCACCGAACTCACCGGAAGTTTCTGTTTCGAAATCTTTAAAGATTTCCGGTGGCATGAAGTTCGTGTGGGGATCTAATTCGCGCAGCATACCTTTGATTGCGCCGTAAACCATTTTCTTGGTATCAACTTCCTCAACATAGTATTGCTGAATCAAGTTGAGCACTTTCGCAAAATTTTGCAGATCCGCGTATCTTTCTTGAGCAAAGGCACGGACTTGAAAACCTGTTTCTGCCATGAGGAAAAGTGTGACGAGCAAAATACCGCCCAGAATATAGGTTTTCCAGTAGCGTTTAATCGATTGCATGTGGTTAGAGTCCTTTCATCCACTGTTGCGGGTCGTAAGGTTCAGAAAAATGTCTAATTTCAAAATACATTCCAGAAGGGCTATCCATAGATATTCCCCCAGCACTTGCAAGAACTTGGGCTTGAGAAATCTCATCACCCTGATTCACCTTAATGTCTTCAGCATGCGCATAGACCGTGTAGTAATGGTCCCCATGATCAACAATCAAAGTGCTGCCAAAACCCGGAAGAGCTCCCACATAAGAAACCTTCCCGCTAAAAACAGATTTGATCGGCGTCCCCTTCGCTGCAGAAATAAAGATACCTTTGCTTGATAAAGTGTAAGGGTGATCCTGTCCTTTAATAAGTCCAAATTTGCGGTAAATAACACCGTCTATTGGTCTAGGTAGCTCACCTTTTTGGTCAGAGAACGATGCTTTAAAGAGCAAATCGAAAACACCGGCATCATCAATGTTGTACATCAGAGACTTTTCGCGAAGCCCATTGATCTTATTGATAGCAAATAGCTTGCTCTTACGAATGCCATCGAGAAGTTTACTTTTAAGAGCTTGCTCTGCAATCAGCTTTTTTTCTTTGTCAGAGATATTAGCTTCAACTGACTTCATATTTTCCAGCCGAAGAGCCAAAGTCTTTTTCTTGTTCTGCAGATCTTTTAAGTCCTGCCGATAGTTCTTGATAAGCTCCAGGTCTCGGCTTGCCACAATTCCCAAAATCTTGAGGTTTCTTTCCAGTGAAACCGAGCTTTCTGAACTTAACAGAAAGCGAGCCAGGGACTGCCCGCCAAGTTTGTAGATTGCTTTTAAGCGCTCTGCCAACAAAGCTCGTTGAGACTTCGCTTTTGCGTCGAGTTCATCAACTTTCTGGGAAAGATTGCGAACATTTACCTCCAACAACGCTCTTTGTTGGGACAACGAACCTCGCTCAGTCACCGTTTTCTTAATTTTCTTATTTATTTCGTACAGTCCTGACAACACTTGACGCTGTTTTAACTCAGCATCTTCGAGTTTCTTTTTGGTCGCCTCAAAGTCTTGAGCCAACGAACTAGCCTCCACCGGAGCCGAAGCTCTGGCAGAGACTGAGACCATAAAAGTAATTGCCAAAATGGCCTGCGTCCAAGCCAAAGCTATGTCCTCTGGCTGGCGGCCCAGCCATCGTTGATTTTACGCACACAAAGATAAGACCCCAGAGCACCCATCAAAGTACCCAAAACAATCACCGTGCTGAAAACAATAGGGGAAAGAAAATGAAGATGCTCCCCCAGCTGTAGAAAACTTAATCTTGTAACGACAAGATTTTTTATCATGTAGAAAAATCCATAACACAGAACCACCGCAAAACCCGACGAAACCAACCCTAAAAGGGCGCCTTCTTTCAAAAAAGGCTTTCGGATCATTGATGAGGTTGCGCCAATCATCTCTAGCACCACAATTTCATCACGATGCGATTGAACCGAGGCACGAATTGCATTGGACATCACAAACATAGATGCCAAAACAATAATAATCCCAACAACCTGCAGACTGATTTCGATTGCTGAAACCAAGGCTGCGTATTTTTCAATCCACTCTTGCCCATAGCTGACTTCATCGACGCCCTGTTGGGTTTTCAATTGTGTAGCCAACCCTTGCATCACAGTACTTTTTTCCGCAGTTGGTATTTGCTCTGCAAGCTTCACTTGAAAGCTGGAGGGAATAAGCTTAAGCAGCTCTTCATCTTGGCTGATATCAGGGGCATAGCTTGCTAATTGGGTTCTAAAATCTGACAAGGCTTTTTCTTGGTTTACAAGTTTCACCTCGCTGACCTTTCCACTGTCCGTAAGGAACTTTTCAATCCCTTTGCGGCCTTCCTCGGAAATGTCACTCGCAAGATAGACGGTCAGCTGGACATCTTCGCCCCACATTGTCAGGACATTTTTAAAGTTCTGGGAAATCAAAAGAGAAACCCCAATAACGGCGAAGCAAGCTGTTACGACGATCAATGTTGAAAGCTTCAAGGCAAGATTCTTCTGTGGAGGTCTCACTTCGTGTCCCCCACGATCATTCCTTCGCGCAGTTCTAAAGTTCTTTTGCGTCGGCGTTTTACCATCTCGTGATCATGAGTTGCTACGAACACTGTCGTCCCCTGGGAACACACTCTTTCCAGCAGATCCATAATTTCTTCACTCAGGCGCGGATCTAAATTCCCCGTGGGCTCATCGGCGATCAAAACACCCGGTTGGTGAATGATAGCTCTGGCAATGGCTGTGCGTTGCTGTTCACCGCCAGATACAAAATCCGGATATTGATCATGCTTATGAGCGAGCCCAACCTGTTCCAAAACGTCATATACTTTTCTTTGGATTGCTGGAGACTTGTCGCCGCGAATCTTTAACGGCAACGCCACGTTTTCAAACAAAGTGCGATCCTTAAGCAACTTAAAGTCTTGAAATATCACACCTATCTTGCGACGAAAGAAGGGAATCTGCCCGGTCTTAATCTCCGATAGATCATAACCCGCTACGTTCACTCCACCGGAAGTTGCCACGTCATAGGCAGAGATCATCTTAAATAATGTAGTCTTCCCTGCCCCACTGGGACCGGTCAAAAAGGCGAATTCGCCTTTGTCGATTGTCAGATCGATATTTTTTAAAGCATGTACGGGGCCGGGATACGTCTTATAGACATGTGAAAATTCAATCATCCCTCTATCTTATGAAAGATAGAGCTCCATGAATACTCGCCGGAAGTCGAGGATTTTAAAATTAAGGCATTCCGCCAGACATCAAGGTGTCGATAATCTGTGAATGCTGACGATGAAGAGCGTGTTTGATGGCCTCAGTATACTGTGCGGAGCCCGTTTTCAAAACTTTGTCATGGGGTGTTTTAATAGTTTTCATCACTGCCCCATTGCAAAAAATACGGCTGACCAAGAACGGATTTTGTGTTCCCCAATCCTCTGTCTGCACATGGTATTTTTGTCCGCGAACTGTGATATCTGAATTAAAACCTTTTTGCATTCCCACAAACCTCGAACTTAATTTAACAAGAAATCTGTAACATCTCATCAAATTTTTTTGCTTACATCCGAGTTTGACACTGTCATTTGCGTTAAATACAAATATGCCTGGAGGTTTTTTTATGAAAAGAATTTTGTTATTAGGCACCGCAATTTTGACATTCTCTACGACTGCCCTTGCTGCAGAGCCGTTCAAGGGCGAGGCCGAAGCTGGTGCCATCCTTGTATCTGGTAATTCTGATTCAGAAAGTTATGCAGCAAAAACAAACATGTCTTATACACAAGACAAAAACGTTTATAGCGCTTTTGGTCAATACATCCGTGCCACGGCAAACGGCACAGAGAGTGCTCGCAACTGGAATATCGGTGTTCGTTACGACCATGCTTTAACTGACTATCTTGGTGTCTTCGCTGGACAAAAAGAGGAAAGCGATGTTTATGCTGGTTATATCCAAAGGGATTCATCAGACATCGGTCTTAAGTACTTCCTCACTAAAACTGACACATTCACGTGGACTGCGGAAGCCGGTTACCGTTATTCAAAAACTCAACAAGTCAAGGCACCGACAACTTACGATCAATTCGTACGTCTTTACACTGAGGTGAATAAAAACTTTGATAAAACATTGTCTTTCAAATACTGGGCTGAGTACTTGCCGAACATGACAGAGTCCGAGGCTTACCAAGTAAATACTGAAGCTTCTATGAACGCGATGTTGAACTCTACTTTCTCTTTGAAAATCGGTTATTTGTTACAATATCAAAACTTGCCACCAGCTAGCGGTAAGTACACAACAACTACAACGACCATGAATTTGGTCGCAAAATTCTAATTTAAAAGGATATTAACATGTTCAAAGAATTTAAAGCCTTCCTTATGCGCGGCAATGTTTTAGATCTTGCTGTGGGTATCATCATCGGTGCGGCGTTCGGAAAAATTGTGTCCTCTTTCGTAGGCGACATCTTAACCCCAATTATCAGCATCGGACTTGGCAAAGTTGATTTCTCTAACCTCTTCGTTGCCTTGAATGGCCAAACTTATGAAACACTGGATGCTGCGAAAAAAGCAGGTGCGGCGACTCTGAACTACGGGTTGTTCATCAACGCGATCATCGATTTCATCATCGTGGGCTTTGCGATTTTCATGGTCGTAAAGGCTGCAAACCGCTTCCAAAAAAAGGAAGAAGCCGCAGCCCCAAGCACGAAGGCTTGCCCAGAATGCCTCACAGCTATTCCTTTGGCTGCTCGTAAATGTGCAGCTTGTGGGAGCCCTCAAGCGACATAGTCTGATTCAGTGAAGATCTAGATCCACACATCTTAAAACTCCTCTGCGCCCAAAGCCGGAGGAGTTTTTTTGTCTCAAAATGAGCCGTAAACTTTCTCTCCAAAAGTGCCGATAATTGGTACTGCAATTGCACTGATTATTTGCATCAGGGGGAAATCAAAATGAACGGCACTTCAAACAATACGAAAAAGACAAGTGTTAAAATCTTTTTCAGCATCGTAGCTTCCCTTCTTCTTGCTCCACAGATTGGACATGCTGAAACCACTATGCCCTCATTCTCTAGTAAAGATACCCGCTGCGCTGGATTCGAAGGCAGCGACTATCAAGATTGTATTGGCAAACTTTCAAGCGGCGATCAATGTAAAGGTTTGCAAACTCAATATAACGACGCAAAAAAAGAGCGCGCAAAACTCTGTAAATCTGCCGGTGCTGGCAATGATTGCGAAAGCAAAATTGAGCAATGTAATGAAGCCAGCAGCAGCGAATCTTTCAACACTCTTGGCGCTCTTGCGACAGCTGCTGGGGTCAATTCCTCTATTGGCAGTGTATTAAACCAAGTTGGCGCTCAACAGAATCAATCTTCTTCTGGGTGCCCTCAGTTTACCGCACAAGACTTCTGGCAAAAAAAGGACAAATACACTGACGATTTGGAAAAAGCTGAAGAGGACCTTGCTAAACTAACTGATGACCGAGCAAATGCTGAAGAAGACTTCAACAAAGAGATCAATGACCTTCAAGAAGACCTCAACAAAGCCCAAGAGGACCTTGATAAGGCAAAGTTAGAAATTGCTGATAAAAAACGGAAACAACTTCAGGACTTTCAGTCAACGCAGTCTTCTGCAAAAGAAGAACTTCGTAAAAAAGGTACCGAAATAATGCAGTTACAAGGGAAACTTATTACATCACAACGTGATAAGGCTCTGAAGCTGATTGCCATGACCGATGCCTCCGGAAACCGCGCCTGCAAAAAAGCGGTTAATGATGCAAAGAAAGAGCTGACTTCATCGACATCGCTCAATAGCAGCAATATGATTTCTAAAGCAAAAGCCAACAAGCAGGCCTTAATTGATACTTACAACGACTGCATGTCCGCATTCCAACAGCAACGCGTGGCTTTACTGGAGTCTAAGAAACAAGAACAAGAAGAAATCAGCAAAGCTATTGATGATGCTAATGAAGACATGACATCTCTCCAGGATTCATTGAGCACCGCTCAGTCTCAACTGACTGAAATGCAAAATGACGCGGCTACCGAACAATCTAACGCCGAACAGAAATTAGTTAAGATTATGCAGAATACCCAAAACAAAATGGCCGCTGCCAAACAAAAGCTGCAAACAAAAATACAGACTATTACTCAAAAGACGCAAAACTATACTGAAAAAATCAACCGTTTGAATAACCAGCTTGCGACTTTAGGAACAGCTCCAAAGTCTGGCGCTACGACAACAGCGTCTGAAATCTCTGGTGAGTTTTCGGACTATACAGAGACCATGAATGATGCCGTTGCCCAAGCGAAATCCAGTGACCTAAGTTGCGGTTGGGCTAAATCTCTAAAACGTGAAGCTCGTGCGAGCTCCACACGGGAAGGCGCTAAATAATCCTCCCCGCCTTCGGCCTAGTATCCCTAGACCCTCACCTTTCCCACTGCTAAGATAGGGGCTCGTTAAAGGAGCCCCTTCAAGTGTTAAAAAAAATCATCCTGGCTTTTATCGCTCTTTGTCTTATTGGCGTATCGAGTATTTATTTGATCGTCCAATCTGTTAAAGGAAGTCTTCCCAAACTTATCACGGTAAAAGACTACGAACCACTTCTGGTCAGCCAAGTCTACGATCGTAATGGCAAAAAGATCGGCGAGTTCTTTCGTGAACGTCGCACCTTGGTTCCTTACGAAAAGATTCCTCAAGATCTCGTTCATGCCTTTCTTGCAGCAGAGGACGATCAATTCTTCCAACATAAAGGGATCAATCCTCAAGCGATCTTCCGTGCAGCTCTTGCTAACTTACGTGCAGGCCGCTCTGTACAAGGGGGATCAACGATCACTCAGCAGGTCGCAAAAACACTCTTGCTGACATCAGAAAAAACTCTGACTCGTAAGCTACGCGATATCTTGCTAGCTCTTGAGATGGAAAAAAATCTGAAAAAAGAAGACATCTTGTTTCTTTACCTCAACCAAATTTATTTCGGTCAAGGGGCTTACGGTGTTGAACAAGCTGCGCAAACTTACTATCGCAAACCCGTCAGCAAATTGACTTTGCCTGAAATGGCAATCCTTGCGGGTCTTCCGCAAGCTCCGAGCGGTTACAGCCCGGTTCGCAACCCATTACGTGCGAAGGAACGTCAGATCTATGTGCTTCGTCGTATGGCTGACGTGGGATATATCAGCAAAGAACAGGCTGAAAAAGCGATCAAAGAACCCGTTAAAGTATACGTTCGTGAAAACTATGAAGAATACGCTCCGTTCTATCTAGAAACTGTTCGCCAGTTGCTCGTTTCCCAGCTCGGTGAAAACATGGTGTTAGATAAAGGTCTTCGTATCTACACCAGCCTGGATCTTAATAAGCAGTTGGCGGCACAAGATTCCATCATGGTGGGGTTAAAATCTTTGGATAAGCGCCAAGGTTATCGTGGACCTCTAAAAAATATTTCATCCACTGAAGACATTGAAAATTTCATCAAAGAACAACGCACGAAGCTCATTTCTGATTCAACTCCAGAGCGCATTATTTTGCCTGAAGGAAAGTTTGCAGATCTCGTTCCGAAAAATGACAATAAAGCCAAACAAGAGCATCCGCTTCTTCCGACATATATTAAATTGAAAGATTCCTTGCAGGGCGTGGTTTTGGATATAGATGACGCTGCTGGGATCGTCTATGTTCAATTGCCGGAAAGCCGTGGCTTGATAGATTTTGAAACTATGAATTGGGCGCGCAAGCCTGACTCTGATAAACGTTATGATCTATCCTCGATCAAGAAACCATCCGACGCTCTGAAAAAAGGCGACGTCATTTTAGTTAAAGTCGTAGGCGATCGCTTCTCTCCATCACGCATCATTGCTCAGAGCAAAAAGAAAAACGCGCCGACATTGAAACTGCCTGACTTCAATCGATACGTTGATTTAGAACTTGATCAAGAGCCGCTAGTTGAAGGCGCTTTGCTGTCTCTCGACCAAGACACCCAAGACGTACTAGCTATGGTTGGGGGAACGAACTTCGCTAAAAGCGAATTTAATCGCGCTATCCAAGCACCGCGCCAAACTGGTTCTTCATTTAAATCCATCGTTTATACATCCGCTTTGGATAAAGGTTACACTCCAGCGACTCCAATCATGGATGCCCCACTTGTCTATGAAGAGGGCGGTGGCGCCGGTGATGAAGAGGGCCAAGGTGATGCTAAAGTTTGGAAACCAGCCAACCACTCGAAAAGCTTCGGTGGTGATATCATCGTGCGTAACGCTCTTGCGCAATCGTTGAATATTCCAGCCGTCAAAGTCATCGAAGACGTCGGAGTTCCGTGGGCGATTGAATACTCTCGCCGCTTGGGTCTTTACAGTCCTCTGAATCCTGATTTTACCTTAGTTCTTGGCTCCAGCTCTGTGACTTTGTATGAAATGACCAAAGCCTTTTCAGAGTTAGGCCGTCTGGGTAAACGTACACGCCCGGTGATTATTCACAAGGTTGATGACATGAATGGAAAAACCGTCATCCAGGCGGTTTCCCTCGATACACGTTTTGAAAAAGAGATGAAAACTTACGACGATGACTTTGAAACTCGTCGCAAGGACTACTTAGCTCTGGCAAAAGATCCCGCAAAGCTTGAAGAGTTTAAAAAGAAAGATCCAAAAAAAGCGACACTGGCACAGAATATCTTTTTTGAAGATGCAGATCAGTTGATCAAGCCCACGACAGCTTACATCATGACGAGCCTTCTTAAAGGTGTCGTTGAAGATAAAAAAGGAACGGGTGCTCGCGCCAGAGCCGTGGGTCGTGAGGTCGCGGGTAAAACTGGTACAACCAACAACTACTATGACGCGTGGTTTATCGGCTACAGCCCCCAAGTTGCCACGGGCGTCTGGGTGGGTTTTGACAAAGAGAAAAGCCTAGGTAAAGGCGAGGTCGGTGGACGCTCTGCTTTGCCAATATGGGTAGATTACATGAAAGCGGCTCATGAGGGACTTCCACAGATGACTTTCCCTGTCCCAGACGGTATTGTATTTGCGAACATTGACAGCGAAACTGGCAAGCTTGCAAATGCATCCACAAAGAGTATTTTGCGCCAGGCCTTCGTTGAAGGAACTGAACCAACTGCTGCTTCCAGTAAGCAAGAAGAAGCAACAGACTTTTACAAACAGGATCTGTCTGAGTGAAAGATATCCACCTCTGGGGTGTGAAACAGAATAATCTTAAGAACATCGAGGTCAAAATTCCAGTCGGCTCTATGACTGTGATTTGTGGCCCGAGTGGATCAGGGAAATCCTCCTTGGCCTTCGAGACACTTTTTGCCGAAGGCCAACGTCGCTTCATCGAGAGCATGTCAAACTATGCTCGGCAGTTCCTGAACAAAGCTCCCAAGCCGGATATCGAAGGCATCAGCAACATTCCTCCAGCAATTTCGATTGAACAAAAAAACACCGTAAAAAGCTCTCGCTCCACGGTGGGTACAACGACCGAAATCATCGATTATTTGCGTTTGCTTTATGAAAAAATTGGAAAGTCCTACTGCCCGACTCATCACTGCCCGACTGAAAAAGAAAGCGTCACTGAAGC
>JBJTMR010000213.1:0-7252 GCA_046070625.1 Bdellovibrio sp.
TCAAAAGTTTTATGCCACCCTAACAAGTCCCAACCTCTATGTGACCGTCACCACTTCTTGCGAAGTCGTTTATGTCGGTACTGATGGTTATGCAGGACTGCGCTTCGTGGGAATCCCGGAAGAATTCAAAAGTTCCATCGTAGAATACGTGAACAAGTTCGCCACGGCATAGTTTCTGTCTCATATTAAGATGATCAAGCAAACTCCAGAAGGGAATCTTCAGGAGTTCTGCTAAGCTTATTCCATGGGGAAAAAATATCTCTTTTTGATCGCTGGCAGTTTGCTTTTCGTTTGTTATCAAAACTTCGGTCAATTGACTTTAGACGAACTCAACACAATCGATCGCCTACAGGAGCTCAGAGGCCTCAGCAGCGCCTCCGACACACCTCAATTAGCCAAGCCTCAAGGCGGCAAAGATCTTGAATCAGTCAGTGGCGATTGGTTACAACGCCAAGGCAGTATTTGGCTTGATGGCCGCGACCAGCGTTGGGTTGAATCGATGAATCAACGTCTTAATAACTGGCTGGCAACGCATAAAACAGCGGCCGGTGCGGCACCACCCCACTCCAACAGCGCAAACCTCAAAACAGACGACCGCGATGATGGTGGCGAATTTCGCTTTACTCGAATTAACGAAATGGAGTATCGCTGGACGAAAGATTCTGTTTTAACGTGCTCTCTACAAGGCGATGGAGCTCATTTAGATTATTCAAAAAAACTGTCATCCAACACCCATCTTGGGTTCGATCACTGGACTGGCAAGAGTCAAACTCAAGTGCATCTTAAGTACAACTGGTAGTCATTCCAACACCCTTATGCTTTGCTTAAGGGATGTTTCTTAAAATTGCATGGTTCCTTTTTTTATTTTCATCCCCCTCATGGGGAGCTTCTCAATTTGAAAGCTCTCTGGGGTTTGATTTGAAATATGAAGGAAAATATTTTCCAGAGAAATTTGGCGATGACACCAATACGGATTTGCAAAATTTTGAAATCATTCCCGCTTACCGCTTAAAATACAAAGATTCCACCCGGTTCATCTTGAAGCCGTATCTGTTGGCAAGTCCGGGCAACAAATCCACCACGGAACAATTCTGGGTGGATCCCGCAGAATCTTTCCTGCAATGGAAAAGAGATCCTCTTGCGATTCAAGTGGGATATAATATCGTCACCTGGGGAGTTACCGACGGTTACAATCCTGTAGATGTCGTCAATCCCAAACAGTACTTCGACCCCCTTCATAGCCGTAAAAAAGGTGTTTTGTCTTTACTAGTGAGCGAATCATTGCCTGTGTTTGATTATGACTTTCTTTATATTCCCGTGAATTCCGGAGGCTCCCTGCCCGGAGAAGAAAGTCGCTGGTTGCCCCGCGAAGTTTTCATCCCACTGGATCCTACCAATAGTACAATTCTACTTTTACCGAAATCTCTTCGCTATCATTACGGCACGACAACTGATTTGGATAATGCTCGAGATAATAACTTCGCCCTGCGCTTACAAAAACATCTGGGTCCCGTGGACATCTCGATCAGCGGTTATGATGGCGCGGCGGCTTTTCCTCTGATCCAGGCGATGTTCACTGGATCCATTGTGCAAGTTTCTCCGAAAACAATTATTGCGGTGGATCCCGACGTCACCTTAAATCTAAAAAACTATCGCACTCGCCAAGGGGGCTTCACTTTCGTTAGCAGTCAGTGGGATTTTCTTTTTAAATACGAAACAAGCTATTCGCAAAGTGTCGGCGATGACGTCCTTGCGCCGGGATGGCTGCACGAAAACGTTGTGGCTCTGGAAAAAACTTTTAGTTTTACGGATGGCCTACTGATTGGGGTTTTACAGTATTCTTTTCTGAATGCTCAAAAGAACAACGATTCTAATTTATCCGTCACGGAAATTTTTCGTCGCTCCTGGCTTTTGGGATTCAAAATGCAGTGGCGCGAAGTTTGGAATATTTCCGCACAAGGTCTCATTGATGAATTGCACGGAAGTTCATTTCAAGAATACTCCATTGGACGACGCTTCTTCGATCGCATTACCATTGCCGCAACGGCAGATGTGATTGAAGGCCCCTCTGATACTCCGCTTGGGGTGTACAATAAAAATGATTCGTACAGCTTAACAGTGAGCACGTCTTTCTGAGGATGTAAGTCCAGTTTCAAAATGGAACTTCCAACGTATTTTGACAAATATCCCTTAAAGTCCGCAACGTATTTACATGTTAGAATTAATACTCTCGTTATTTATCACGCCCTCAGCAGCTCCGGTTAACAACTACTCTACGGTCGTAGAAACTCTCCAAAAGATTCAAAGAGAAAATCCGACGACCACAAACATGATTGAACTCGGTGTTTCAGATTCCGGTCAGAAAATCGTTGCACTAAAGATTGGTGATGGTGAAACGGCGGATCTTATTGTCGCCACTCATCACGGTAACGAGTACGGTTCAACTGCTGTCGCTATGGGTGCCGCCGATGCTTTTGCCCGAAATCCGATTAAGGGGCACACACTTTATATCGTACCTGTTTTAAATATACCTGGTTTTAATAGCCGCAACCGCTATGAAAGAACGGCCGCTGGAAGCATTGATCAGAACCGCGATTACCCAGGGCCTTGTATTTCCGGAACTCCATTCAAATCCAAAGCAACCAAGGCATTAGCGGACTTTATCGACAAGGCTCATATTGTGAGCTCAGCAACTTTGCATACGCACTGGCCTGCTGTCCTTTACCCATGGGGCTTTTCTACGAACGATGTAGGCACGAAAGACGACGCGACATTTATTCAACTTTCGAAAGATGCCGTCGTAGAAAGTGGCTATGACGTTGGGAACTCCAAAGAGCTTCTTTATGCGGCAGATGGAGCTTTTGAAGACTACGCTTATTGGAAGCATGGTATCTGGTCCTTGTTATTTGAAATGGGCAACACTCATTCTCCTTCTGAGACACAAATGAAACAGATGGTGGAAGTGAATGTTCCAGGCCTCCGCCGCTTCTTTGAGAATGCACCAAAACAAAGAGCGACCGACCATGCTTTTACCGGCAAATGTGATCGCAGCCTTCTGCAAAGAACTCACTTAGAATAAAGCCTTTTCCCTAGACATCTGACGCCCTAAATTGTCACCAAGTGACGTTTTACAGTCAAAACCCAGGCCAAGTACGCGATACTTGGCCTTTTTTAATGGCACTGACCTTGCTCTTAGACCTTCGGGAACCTTTTAAATAACCCGGAGGAACTACATGGAATTTTTAATGTCACTTGGTCGCGGCTTCACATCTTCAGACGCTATCTGGATGTGGACAATCCTAGCGGCTCAAATCGTATCAGTTGCTATTATCGTAGAGCGCTCAATGGCTCTTTTCGGTAAACGCAAAATCAATCAAAAAGAACTTTCTAGAGCGATCGCCGAAGACATCCGTTCTGGCGACCTTAATAAGGCTTTACGCCGTTCAATGCAGCTAAGTGCGACCGAACCCCTTGGTGTGGTGGCATCAGCTGGTATCCAAGCTGCTATCGATATGGGTGGCAAAGAAGAAATCCAATTAAAAATGGATGAAATCCTTCTCGAAGAAAACAGCCGCGTTGAAAAGCGCATTGGTTTCTTGGCGATGTTTGCCAACGTTGCGACCCTGTTAGGTCTATTGGGTACGATCACAGGTCTTATCCATTCATTCGCGGGTATCGCAAACGCCAACCCCGTTGAAAAGGCTTCGATCTTGTCAGCAGGTATCTCTTTGGCGATGAATACAACAGCTTACGGTCTGATCGTCGCAGTTCCAGCGTTGATCATGTACGCGGTTCTACAAAACAGAGCGACGCGTTTGTCTGAAGACTTAAACAAGGCTGCCTTGAGCTTGTTCATCCAACTTGGTTTCCACTACGCTCCAGTATCAGATAAAAAAGAAAGACAACTTGTATGATGAGCTCAGGTGGACAAGACAAAGATTTAAACTTCGAGCTTAATATCCTGCCAATTCTGGATATCTTGTCCGTGCTCATCTGCTTTTTGCTTTTGACAGCGGTATGGGTTCAGATCGGTACATTGGATACGAAGCAAGCCGTTGGAGACAACTCCACAGTGCAACAGGCGAAAAATCCGCCATCATTGTGGGTCACTCTTGAGGCTGATGGAAGTCTTCAGTTGTCGTTACGTGATATTCCTCAAGCTAAAACTCTTGAAGACCGTATCGCGAAATCCTCTGAAGGCATTAACTGGAAAGCTTTGGAAACAAAACTTCAGTCCCTCAGAACTCAATGGCCAGACCTTAAAACTAGCATTGTTCGTCCCGGTGCACAGACATCTTATGGTGATGTGATCCGAGTGATGGATAAGTTAAAGCAAAGCTCATTTGAAGGAGTGGGGTTATCTCCACTAGGGTAATATTATGAGAACTTCGTTTGTGCTCCCAAATCAAAGACGCTCCCCGCTTACGGACACTCAAAACCTTAAGCCTGGATCAAAGAGAAAGTCCCTATTCCGTCGGGATCTGGCTTTAGCTTTGCCGTTGACGTCATTGATTGATGCCTTCTCGATCATCGTTATTTACCTTTTGATCGGCACGCAAAGCTCCGGCATGGAAACAAAAGTTCCAGGTCAGATGAATTTGCCAGCGGCCGAACACAGCATCAGTGTAAATAAAGTGACACCCATTTTGAAAATTCAAAAAGGTGTTTACTACATCGACGACGTAAAAGTGGCGAGCAATCAACTGGTGAACAAATTGGATGCTCTTAAAAAAGAATCCAAAGATAAAGACATCGAGTTGATGATCCAAGCCGACACCGAGATGAAATACTCCGAGCTTGATCCAATCATTAAAGCTGGATCGCTTGCTGGTATCGAAAAACTTAAATTTGCGGTGGTACCAAAACAATGAGAAACCTAAAAAGCATCCTCATTTTAAGTCCGATTTTAGCCGGCGCTTTGTTTGCGCAAATCGCCCGTGCTGAAAAAATGAACAACGACACGCAAGATCTTGTCGTCAGCAAGATGGAACGCGTGCTTTCCGCTATGGATAAGAAAGACTCTTCTTGGGTACCCACCCAGCAGCGTCTTGCTGACGTCCTAGCCGAAAGAGCACGTACACGCTTCATGCAAGAGGTTGAAGCGAACTGTAACGGTTGTAAGGGCTCTAAAGAGGATCGCCAAAAGGCTATCAAGATCTACGAGACGCTTTTGTCTCAACTTGAGATCAATGAGCACGGTCCTGTGCTTTTCCAACTGGCCCATTTGTACGAAATGGCCGGCGATAACGACAAAGCGATTTCTCTTTTTGAGGCAATCGTAAAAGACGCAAAAAAGAAATCCATCAACCCTGCCATCGTGTCTAAATCTCACGCGGCTCTGGGCGATCTTTTGTTCCAAAAACAAAAATTCAAAGATGCAAAGTCACACTATCAAGTGGCTTTGAAAGACAAAAAACTCGAAAATCGCGCTCTCACCATCTACAACATGGCTTGGTGTGATTTTAACGAAGAAAAATTGACTGCTGCGATCGCAACAATGGAAGGCCTGTTAAAGCAGTCTCACCTTATCACGCGTGACACAGATGAAGGCTCTAAATACGACCCGGTGTTTCACGCAGACATCAGCCGCGATCTCGCCACTTTCTATTCTCGTAAAGCCATTACGACTAAAGAGATCGCACGCTACGAAACTCTCGCTCCAAAAGAAAAACGCAAAGAACTGCTTTTGAACTTTGCTACCGAAGCAGACCGCGTTGGGCAAAAACAAGCGGCGCATGATATTTTAAGTCGTTATATGGACCAGGAAGGCCTGACGAAAAGCGAAGCCCTTGAGGCTTTTGTGCGCATGGCGCAAATCAACTACGACCGTGGCCAAGCCGGTCAATCTACAAAAGATTTTGCTAAAGCAGCTGCCGCGTTCAAAGATACGAAATGCGAAAACGACGCTAAATGTGACGATTTACAAAAAACTATGAAGCGCTACGTGGTTGAACTTCATAGATCTAAAAAAATTAAACCCGATCAAGACCTTTTGAACGCGTATGTTATCTATAGCAACACCTTCCCTACGGATATCGAAATGACGAATCGCGGGGCCCATGTTGCGGTGGAAATGAAAAAACCCGCTATCGCCGTTCAGTTATACCGTACTGTAAGCGAAACGAGTGCATTCTCTGATAAAGACAGAAATGAAGCTCTTTTGAATGAAGTTTCTGTGGCGGAGCAGTCTCAGGATCCTAAGCTGCAAAAAGAAGCTTACGTGCACTTCCTGAGATATTCTAAAGACGACGCAAAGAACTTCGAAGTTCGTTACCAAATGGCTTACCTCAGCTATCAACAAAAACAATTGAAGGAAGCTGGAGAGGCTTTCAACGATTTGTCCGAAGATAAAAAAGGCAAACCTGAGCTTCGCAAAAAAGCTGCGGACCTAGCTTTGGATTGCATGGCGCAATTGAAAAACGACGACAAGATCCAAGATTTGGCTGCGGACTATGCAGAGCGCTTCCCTCAAGCTCGTGCAGAATACGACGCTGTCGCTCGCAAAGCTCTTATGAATCAAGTTGCGACGGTGGCAAACGCTAAAAATCCAGATAAGTCTGACATGAAGAAGGCTTTGAAAAGAGTTATGACTACAAACTTGGCGACGGCGAAAGCTGACGACAAGATTTTGTTCTTTACAAATCAAAGCGTGCTGGCGCAAAAGCTTGGTGAAGATGAGACTTATATCAAGTCGCTGCAAGCATTGATTGCGATGCCCGAAGTTTCAGAAGCCCGCAAAGACGCTTTGCGCGAACAAATGGCTTCTTACTATGAAAAGAAATTAGACTTCAACAACGCTTACCGCACAGCTTTGAAAGTTAAAAACTCAAAAGTTAGCGACAAAGAACGTGAATTCCGCCTTGGTACTTTAGCGGACTTAGCGGATGCTCACCCAGAGAAGCACTACCGTGCCGCTCTGAAATTGGGTCTTTCTGGTGATCAAGCTTTGATCATGCGTTCACGCTTAGTTCTGCTTTCCAGCAATCCAGCTCGGGAATTGAAAGAACAATCTTCAGAATTGAGACGCAAACCAACACTTCTAAATGAGACAGTTTTGTTGGTTTACGCAAAAACCGGCAATAGAGCCGCTCTGCAATCGGTTTTGGATATGAAAGAGATCCGTAACAGATCTGCGGCGCAATTCATCTCAAAACAAGCGTTCTATGACAGAGCTGAGGGCTTCAAGACTCAAATCGCGGCTCATCAGATCACGACGAAGAACGACAAGATCATGCAGAAAACGATCGCTGAA
>JBJTMR010000214.1:0-7310 GCA_046070625.1 Bdellovibrio sp.
TGGTGCAGCTCCAGCGGCTGCGACATTAACAGCGGGCGCTGGTGTGTCGATCACAAATTCCGCAGGTGGAATCACGATCGCAGCAACAGGTTCTGGTGGTACAGTCACAAACGTGACTGGCACAGCTCCAGTGAGTGTGGCTACGGGAACATCAACTCCGGTCATCTCTCTTGCAAATGGTTCTGCAGCAGGCCAAGTCTATCGTTGGGATGGAACAAGTGCTTGGGCTGCAACAAAGTTGAACTATACAGATCTTATAAACTCATTAGCAGCTAGCCCATGGCCAGCGTCTTCATGTACCGCGGGTCAGGCAGTTACTTGGAGTTCGGCGTCAGACAGCTTTGTCTGTTCGAATATCGTAGCAAGCGTTTCCGGTAACACAACTCTTGCAAACGGTAAGATCTGGGTCGGTGACGGTGGAAGTAAAGCGGCAGAGGTTAATGTATCCGGTGATGCGACTTTGACAAACACGGGTGCCTTGACTCTTGCGAACTCAGGTGCAACAGCGGGTACATATAAATCAGTAACAGTAGATGCTAAAGGCCGTGTGACTGCGGGTACGAATCCAACGACTTTATCCGGATACGGAATTACGGATGCCGTTGCAAATCTTGGTGGTACTCCAGGAATCCAAACTGGTTTAGATGGAAGTAAGCCAGCGTCTCCGGGTGCGGGCACAATTTACTTCGCGACAGATGCGTTGAAAATCTATCAGTACAACTCGAGTGCATGGAGTACGATTGCATCGGCTTCTGGCGCTGGGGGGACAGTATCGACGGTGTCTGTAGCAACAGCTAATGGTTTCGCAGGTACGGTCGCTACCGCGACTACGACTCCGGCTATTACCGTTACGACTAGTGTGAATGGTATGGCCAAAGGTAACGGTACGGCGCTTTCTGCGGCGACAGCAGGAACAGATTACTCTGCGGGTACGTCAGCTCTTGCAACTGGTATTCTAAAATCAACAACGTCAACAGGAGCATTGTCTATTGCGGGATCCGCTGATATCACAACGGCACTGGGTTATACCCCAGTAAATAAAGCTGGTGATTCAGTCAGTGGTAACTTAACTTACGCGGCGAATATTGGTGATATCTATACGGCCGGTTCTGGTGGAAACACCGTGAAGATCCAAGGTCCAACTGGTGCAATTGGTACAAGCTATGTATTGAGACTTCCAACAAGTGTTGCGGGATCTAATGGCCAAGTTCTTACTTCAGATACATCAGGAAACTTGTCTTGGACAACACCTTCTTCAAGTACCGGCACTGTCACCTCTGCATCAGTTGTTTCAGCGAACGGATTTACCGGAACTGTAGCAACGGCTACAACAACTCCCGCTATCACAATTACCACGAGCGTGAATGGTATGGCGAAAGGTAATGGTACGGCTTTGTCTGCGGCGACAGCTGGCACAGATTACTCTGCTGGTACTTCTGCGTTAGCAACAGGTCTGTTGAAATCAACGACGTCAACAGGTGCATTGTCGATTGCTGGTTCAGCAGACATTACTTCGGCATTGGGCTACACACCAGTGAATAAAGCTGGCGATTCTATGACTGGCGCATTAACGGTTGGGGGATCTGTGGTCACAACAACCAATCCTATTGCGACCGGTGCAGCGGTGAATTTAGCGACTAGCAACATTCACCGCCTGGCCAGTGTCGGCGGTTCCGCGATTACCTTATCAAATATGGTGAATGGGGGTGTTTATACGATCGTTGTGGCCGACACAACGTCACGTACATACACGTTCTCTGGTTGTGGGGCGACTTATTTCAGCCCGGCAAATGCAGCGACTACGGTCAGTACAAGAACGATTTATGGGATTACGACAATTTATTCGGGAAGCACGTGGGAATGTTATGTGACTTGGGCGTCTGGCTTCCAGTAAGATCTCTGGCGCCTACCCTATGTACGTCGTGAAAGTTCGTCAGCCGTAAATACAACACTGGACGTTGGAGAAGTTTGTGAACCATAGTGATTTTTTAAAAAATAAAAGTTTCTTGCCAGTCATCCTGCTGATGACTCTGCCATGCGTTGGTTCTGCGCAAATGAATCAAATGTTTAATATGCTGCTTCCTCAGCAGCTGACTTGCTCTGCGAACACGTTGACGATGCAGACTCCTGCTGTCACTTCCAATGAAGATAATCTAGCAGTTAATTTTGTGGCACAGCTTGCGGCCCCGGCATGTAAAGACATGACCATTTACTATCAAGTAGGTGGAGAAGCCGTCAGTGGTGTGAATTATAATTCCCTAAGCAAAGGTTCTTTTGTAATTTCCAAAGGACAGTCTTCGGCTACGGTTAATTATAACTTGCAACAGAATGCTGTCACGGAAGTTGAAAAGTATTTAAAAGTTGGTCTTGAAGGCACAACAACCGCTGGTGTGAATCTGACAGTGGGTATGAATACCCAAAATCAAGCCATCATTGATGACGATATTGGATTATATAAAACGGTCACTGCGATCAGAAATGTCTCTAGCTCCGATCATATGTGTGCGATCAATTCCGGAAATTCACTGTTTTGCTGGGGTGCGAATGCGTACAGCCAAGTTGGTAATGGGTCAACTGTGGATACGGGAATGCCTCAGGTGTTCGCGAGTACCAAATACTCGAAAGTATTCGCTAGTCATGACAGTTCAGTTTGTGCAGTCTCGACAGATGGCAGTCTGAAATGTTGGGGGAGCAATTACTTTCAGCAGATTAGCAGTACGGGCCCTAATGTTATAAAAAGTTCTTACACCGTAAGTAATGGAACCACATTTAACTATGCCGCTATCGGGAGTCGAAGCCTTTGTGTGATTACTTCGGGCGGGGTTTTAAAATGCATGGGTGATAACTCTTTTGGTCAACTGGGGGATGGCACGAACACGGCAAGGACTTCTCTAGTTACCATAGACAGTGGCGTGACTTACAGTGAAGTTGATATGGTCAGTGAATCGGCTTGTGGAGTGACGACCGGTGGTATTTTAAAATGCTGGGGAGGAAACCTTTTCGGCGAGATTGGGGACGGCACTACGGTTGATAAAACTTCTCCTGTGGTCATAGATAGTGGTGTCAACTATAGCCATGTTTCAGTGGGAGAACATAATGCCTGTGGAATCACAACCTCCGGAGTTCTGAAATGCTGGGGCGGCAACAGTTTCGGCGAACTGGGAGACGGTTCAACTACCACTAGACTCAGCCCAGTTGTGATAGACAGTGGTGTCAGTTATAGCGTGATCTCGATAGGTTCAAGTAACACTTGCGGCATTACGACTTCTGGGGTTTTAAAGTGCTGGGGAGGTAATGATTATGGTCAAGTCGGAAATGGCACAACGACAGGAGCTCTTACCCCCGTTGTTATAGATGGTGGTACAACTTACAGTCGGGTGATAGCGGCATATCATCATACCTGTGGAATCACAACCGGTGGAATTTTGAAGTGCTGGGGTACTAACGGAGCCGGTCAGCTGGGTGATGGTACCCTTAATCGGAGACTCTCACCGGTGGTCGTTGACAGTGGAGTCAGCTACAGCGAGGTGAGCGTTGGAGCGCAGTTTTCCTGCGCAGTTACGACCAGCGGTATTATGAAGTGTTGGGGTAACAACGTAGAAGGGCAAATGGGGAACGGCACCACAACAGATTATTTTTATTATCCACAGTTGATTGACAGTGGAGTGCCGTACACCGGTGGCGCTGCGGGGCAATTTGCGACGTGCGGTATTGTCTCTGGCGGAGCTTTAAAGTGTTGGGGTTCTGTTGAATATGCATTTGTCGGAGACGGCAGCAGTGAAGGGAAGGCGAAGCCTGTCGCGGTCGATGCGGGAACTAATTATGCTCAAGTTAGCGTCGGAGATAGCCACGGCTGTGGGATTACTTTTGCGGGAGTTTTAAAATGTTGGGGAGTAAATAACTTTGCGGAAGTAGGTGATGGTACCACCTATACACCAAGGTTATCACCAGTGGTGATAAACAGCGGTACAACTTATAGTCAAATTTCGGCGGGAGGTAGCCATAGTTGCGGTATTACCGGCACAGGTGTTTTGAAATGCTGGGGATATAACAGTAGCGGTCAACTGGGTGATGGAACGATAACGCAAAGAACCACTCCAAAGATAATTGATCCTGGTATAACCTACACTCAAATTTCCGCTGGCGGCAGCTACACGTGTGGGATTACCAACGCAGGTGTTTTGAAATGCTGGGGATCCAACGATTTCAATCAGTTGGGTGATGGAACGACAACGCAAAGAAACAGTCCGACGGTCATTGACAGTGGTACAACTTACAGTCGAGTTGCAGCGGGGGCCGTCGCTACCTGCGGAATTACAACAAGCGGAGTCTTGAAGTGTTGGGGATATAATGGTGGCAGTCTGGTGGGTGATGGCACTTATACGGATCAAAGTCTGCCCGTGGTCGTTGACAGCGGTACAAGCTACAGTCAAATAAGTGCTGGCACTGCTGGCAATTGCGGAATTACCACCACCAATGTTTTAAAATGTTGGGGCATAGCCTATATGTTGGGTTCAGGAATGAGTGCCTCCGCATCAACTCCATTGGTGATTGATAGTGGGACGAGTTATGCGAGTGTTTTTGTCGGGGAATACCACGTTTGTGGAATTGCGATAACAGGTGCAGTCTTAAAGTGTTGGGGACAGAACTGGCAAGGACAACTTGGTATCGGTCCAACGGCCGTACAAAATGTTGATCAAGATTTATTTTCAGAAGTTACAACAGGAACTTCTCATTCTTGCGCCATTACCCTGAGTGGAGCCTTAAAGTGTTGGGGGAGTAATGGCAGCTATCAATTAGGCAATGGTGGTGTGAGTGGCACGAGCCCTTCGCAGATTGACCCAGCCATAAGCTACAGTCAGGTTGCGGCAGGAGATATTTTTACTTGCGGCATTACTAGTAGTGGCGTGT
This sequence comes from Bdellovibrio sp., assembly GCA_046070625.1. GTDB lineage: Bacteria > Bdellovibrionota > Bdellovibrionia > Bdellovibrionales > Bdellovibrionaceae > Bdellovibrio. The sequence continues at coordinate 4,912 of JBJTMR010000214.1, forward strand.
TGAAGTGTTGGGGAGATAACCTTTATGGGCAAATTGGGGATGGCTCGGGGCTGACGAGATCTGAGCCTTCGGTGGTTGACAGTGGTGTGAGCTACAGTCAATTAACAGCTGGAGAGGAACATGCTTGCGGTATTACTAACACGGGTGTTCTGAAGTGTTGGGGATACAACGGTTCGGGACAGTTAGGTGATGGAACCACAAACTCGGCAACCACGCCGATAGTGATTGATAGTGGCACTGCTTACAGTAAAGTCGTTGCCGGCGTTTCCCATACCTGCGGTGTCACGACTGGTGGGGTGTTGAAGTGTTGGGGATTGAATAGCTTTGGACAATTGGGTGACGGAACCACCACGAATAGGCTTAGTCCTAAGGTGATTGATACAGGAGTTAGCTACGGTCAAGTGGCTGCTGGTTGGAAGCATTCTTGCGGTATTACCACTGGGAACGTATTGAAATGTTGGGGCGATAACGCCAATGGGTTGATTGCCGATAATACAAATATTCAGAAGTTAGTGCCGACTGTGGTAACTAGCGGTACGAGTTACAATCAGGTGATTGCGGGCTATAGACATGCTTGTGCGATTACAACTGGTGGAATTCTTACGTGCTGGGGACTTAATATGTGGGGTCAACTTGGTTTGGGTGCTTCGCCGACAAAAAATGTGCCGACAGATCTTAGCGATGTCGATAGTTATCTAAAAATCTCAGCGGGTAACAGTCATACCTGTGGTGTTACAAATAGTAATGCATTGAAATGTTGGGGATTTAACGGTGACGGAGAGCTGGGTGATGGCTCCACTATTCATAAGAACATTCCGGTTTTTATAGACGGTGGTGTGAGTTATAGCCAGGTTTCTACGGGCAACGCTCACAGTTGTGGAATCACCGCCGCTGGCATATTGAAATGTTGGGGCTCGAGCAGCAATGGCCAGGTGGGAGATGGCTCTACGACTCAACGAAACAACTCTGTCGTAGTTGACACTGGTACAACATATAGCCAGGTGTCGGTCGGAGATAATCATTCTTGCGGAATCACGACGACCGGCGTGCTGAAGTGTTGGGGTTTGAATACTAACGGTCAGGTTGGTGACAACTCTACGACACAACGAACGAGTCCGGTGGTGGTTGATTCAGGTGTCTCTTACAGTCTAGTTCAGTTGGGTGCTAATCATTCTTGCGGAATCACGACGACCGGGATCTTGAAGTGTTGGGGAAAAAATACGAATGGACAAATCGGAGATAGTTCCACCACACAAAGAAATGTGCCAACAGTAATTAATAGTGGTACCGCTTACAGTTTCGTATCCCCTGGAACTAGCCATACCTGTGGCATTACAACGACAGGATCCGTATTAAAATGTTGGGGCTTAAATAGTTCCCGACAAGTGGGGGATGGAACAGGCACTCAGCGCACCGCACCTGTCGTAATCAATAGTGGTACCGGTTATAGTCAAGTATCTTTGGGGGCAACGCACACTTGCGGTCTTACGACTACTGGCGTTTTGAAATGTTGGGGCGACAATGCCGTCGGACAGTTGGGAGATGGAACTTATAGTCAAGCATCGCTGCCGGCGGTAATTGATAGTGGGGTGAATTATTCGACGGTTGATGCGGGTGCCTCGCACACTTGCGGTATTACCACGGGTAATGCGCTTAAATGCTGGGGCAAGGATAGTTCAGGTCAGTTGGGATTGTCTTATACTTCGCGCGCTTACTATCCTCATTACGTCGTTAAAGTCCGTCAGCCATAACGGTGAAGACTACGTCTACTTCTTACCAAGCGGATGCAGCTTCTCCATCGTGCGTGCCAGTTGATCAATTCCTAAGTGAGTATACTTTTCCGTAGCTTGCAAACTTTCATGGCCTAAAAGCTCCTGCAGCGTTCTTAGATTCGCGCCACTGGTTAAGAGATGCGTGGCAAAACTATGTCGAAGGGCGTGGGGATGCAGAGGCTTTAGAAGCCCGGCGCGCACTCCACTTTGTCGAACCATTTCATATGCCGTTCTTTGTACGAGTGGTTTTTCGCCAAAAACATATTCATCAAAAGAATTTTCTTTCTTCCACTTTTTTAAAGCTTGAATCGTCATTGAAGGCAAAGCGACCACGCGCTCTTTATTGCCTTTTCCCATCACCCGTAAAATCTTTTGTTCGGGATGAACCGAGTTCCAACGCAGATTGCAGGCTTCGCTGATGCGCAGGCCTCCACCATACAATAACAAGAACAGAACTTTTTCTTTCAGAGGAACTTTGTTTTTTTCATCGAAGGTTTTCAAGACACTAAGAATTTCATCCACACTTAAAAAATGCGGTAACTTCTTCGGGACTTTGGGGCAGATCACCTGCAGTGAAAGATCTCTTTCCAGCAGATTTTCCTCAGTAAAGGCCCAGGAAAAGAAGCT
>JBJTMR010000215.1:0-2074 GCA_046070625.1 Bdellovibrio sp.
GACCGATGCGGAACGCCGTCTATTGGAAGAAACCAAAGCGTCTCTGGGGGCCGTTGATTTGAAAGCGCCGATCGCTCTGGGATTGGATACGTCTTTAGCGCAGGTCAGTTTGTCTTTAAATCGCCGCAACCAAGATCCTTATGCGACTTTAAATTCTTACTACGAACGCCACCCACGCAAAGATGCTTTTTTAGACTCAAACCCGGCAGACTCGAAGCCCGCAGTTTGGTGGAATTTGAAATACAAAAATCGCTGGTTATCTGATGGAAGTGTCCTAAGCGGCAATCCTATTTTCACCAACTTGATCTGGAATGAAGTTGGTCGTGGTGCAGATTTGCAGGAACTGGAACAGTGGCTTGCACAAAATGAACGTATTGTTCAGGAAATCACGACGGCGGTGTTTTCTTCAGAGGCTCCCCATATCACCGATTTCTATCCGGCAGAAAAAATTGACCTGGGCCGCGCCAAAGCCGGAGAACAGATTTTCAATAAGACATGCGCTGGTTGCCATGGCCATTATGAAAAAGCCTGGAATCTTCCTTACGCGAACCTGATGCGTCCGGCGGAGAAATTAAAAACAGTAACGGTGAAGTATCATGACTCCACACCGGTCGTAAATGTCGGCACAGATCCGTACCGTCGCTTGGGAATGAAGTCTTTAGAGCAACTTAACAACCTGGCGATTTCTAAAAAGAACGGCATCGTCATTCAAGCGCAAGATGGATATGTTCCGCCACCACTTGTAGGGATCTGGGCACGTTGGCCGTATTTCCATAACAATTCAATTCCGAATCTGTGCGCGCTGCTGACTCCGGCAGATCGCCGTCCTTTGGCTTATTATTCTGGCGAGGCGAACAACCCGCAGACGGATTATGATTTCGACTGTGGTGGTTATCCCACGGGTGCGAAAACTCCGCGCTCTTGGGCACAGAGTGAGCACTTATTTGATACTCGCAGAATTGGCATGAGCAACAAAGGCCACGATGTAGGAATCTTTATTAAAGATGGAAAAGAGATTTTGTCTGCTGAAGATAAAGGGAATTTGATTCAGTATTTGCAGACTTTGTAAGTCTATTGATCTTGAAGGTTCAAATAGAAACATAAAAGCATTGTATATACTTGTATATACAACTGAAAGGCCCCCTAACCCACCTACTTTTACTAGAGAGCGGGGCCCTTAGGCAGTCCGTTGACAACCTTATAGTTCTTTCCTGTCTAAAATCCTGACAGTCGCTATTAATCCTCTGATCGTTTATAAAGAATGTGATTTTTTATATCCGCCGTAGGAGCGTTTATGGCTATGCTTTCCAAAAGAGTCCTTATCCCCGTCCTGTGTGTAACACTAGGAGCTTGCGCGTTTAAGAAGGATGATGACAAAGCGACCCCAGAGCAAACCAAACTTGCTGATGATGTTGTTAAGAAAATTCAGGATGGCAAAGATGAAATCAATGTTCAACTGAAGGAGAACAATATCTCCGTAAAGTTTGAAGACGACGAGCCCGGATATTACCAAATGGTTGTTACATGGCCGGAGAATGTTGGGTCGATGGAAGTGCATTTGGATGGGAACTTCCTGCAAAATGTTGTGGGTAAAAGTTCTATAAAAATTCCAGCGAAACACAGCCAAAAGCACACCCTGCATTTAAGAGCATTTGCCTCTGCCGCAAACGGCGCCCGACTCTTATCTGAATTTGAATCTGATTATCAAGCTCCGAAAGACGTGATTTTTAAAAATGACACTTTTTTAGATGCAGATACTGAGCACTTAGTAAATAGGACTTATTTTACCTCGAATGCTCACATATACACGAACGGTAATGACTTAAAAATTACGACCAATCAACTTATAGTAGTTGATCAGGATGAAGATGCCTCCCAGGGAGAACCAGAAGACACGTTCAATATCGTGACTTTTAAGGACCCAGCCGTACCCACTTCCATCACAGGCAAAACTTCATTTATCGAGATTAGAGCAACCAGTGCCATTGGGAATTTAAAAATCGCCCTTACTGGGCGTAACGGTGCTGATGGGCAAGATGGTCTTGATCAAGCTCGTGCAACGGGCAAAGCTATT
>JBJTMR010000216.1:0-4871 GCA_046070625.1 Bdellovibrio sp.
GCATGATTTTAGGACTTTTTTTGATTGTAGGATGCTCGGATGCGAGCCCTACGGTTTCCTATTTAAAATCCATCGACAAGTTTGATTTTTCCCCAACAAATGTAACGACCGCAGATCTGAGCTCTGTGTCTCTCCGCGCCACCTGCACAAGTTTTTTGGATCGTATCGACATCAGCTTCGATGGCAACACCTGGATCCCATCGAACACTTACGATTCTCATTCGAAAAGCAGCTGCACGGGTGGAAACTACAGTATCAGTATTAGCAATCAGACTTCTCCGCTAAATGGTATGAACATCAAAAGTGGAGAAACATTCCCGGTTCAGTTCCGCGCATTTTCTCGCGCAGGTTACTATGTCTATCGCACCGTTCAAATCAAGTACTCTCCGTCTGCAACAATTCCTCAGGCGGTTCTTGCTGGCGCAAAGACATCACAAAGTTCTGAATTCATGCTTAAAGGTCGGGCCTTAGCATCTCAACAAACAACCGCCTCGGGTTCAGGTCTTATTCTTAGAGGAAGGATCACACGATGAAGAATTTCGTGATTCTTTTTTCTTTATTGATTGGCTTACAGGTGCACGCGGTATCGAGTTCTCCGGGGTCACTATTTACCTACGAGGGAATTTTAACGGATGCAGCAGGAAATCCGATTACAAACACCCAGACTGTCACCTTTCAAGTCCTGTACGGCAGCTGTATTTTACTGGAAGAAACTCAATCCATCACGCCCGGAACCTTCGGGGAATTTAGTGTTATCGTCGGCACCGGGTCTCGCGTCGATTCGACCGGAAACACGGCCGATCGGATTTTCGGCTCTTCAGGATCTGTGAACTGCAAGGGAGCCTCTGCGGTTTCGTTGACAGGTTTTGCAACGCGATCTCTTCACATTATTGTCGGCGCTGTGGATCTATCCCCTGATGTCACTATCGGGAATATCCCCATGGCGATCAACTCCCAAAAATTGGGAGACCGAAGTGCGACGGACTTTATTTTGGTCAACGCGCCTTCGGGTGTCTCGCAAACGAATATTGAGAATTTATTTACTCGCTATACAGACTTAAACAATCTTCTGAACGCCTACGTTGGCAACAGCCTGACGGCCCAATCAGCGACTTCGTTTTCGGGAGCTCTGGCTGGCGATATCACCGGCGCGCAAGGCAGCACCGTTATCAGCAAACTACAGGGGAAAACTGTCAATGCAGCAAGCCCGACAGATGGACAGGTTTTGAAATATGTCTCTAACGAATGGGTTCCAAGTACACTGACTGCCGGAGGAACACTTTCTGCCCTGACCGGCGACGTTTCCGCCAGCGGCACGGGATCTGTTGCCGCCACGGTTAACTCCGTTGGTGGGTCGACAGCTGCGAATGTACACAATGCCGAGCTTATCGCAAATGCGGCGACGAACACGAATGTTGCAAGCGCAATTGTTAAACGTGATGCTTCTGGGAACTTCACGGCAGGAACCATCACTGCGAACCTGACTGGTGCGGCCTCGGCAAATGTTCTTAAGTCCGGCGACATCATGAGCGGCAATTTAAATTATGCGGCGAACACCGGCAACACTTACACCGCTGGAAGTGGCGGAAACACTGTGACTCTTCAAGGGCCTTCTGCAGCAATCGGCACGAGCTATATACTTCGCTTGCCTGCTGGACAGGGCGCCGCAAGTCAGGTCATGACTAATGACGGGACAGGGAATCTTTCTTGGACAAGCCTGTCGAGCCTTGGAGTGACTAGTGTTTCAGTGACGTCACCAATTACAAACTCAGGAACACTCAGTGCTCCAAATATCGGAATTCAACAAGCTACAACTTCACAAAGTGGTTATTTATCCTCGAGTGATTGGAATACCTTTAGCAACAAACTTGGAGCTTCGTTAACATCAGCAAACCTCTGGGTGGGTAATGGGTCCAATGTTGCAACAGCCGTAACACCTTCCGGTGATGTCAGCATGACAAATACGGGAGCCTTCACTGTGACTAAACTTCAGAGCTCATCAATCAGCGCGATCGCTCCAACAACAGCAGGCCAGATCTTAAGATGGAGTGGCTCAAACTGGACTCCGAATTTTGTGAGCATGTTTGATCTCCGCTCAACAATCACAGGCACTCAAGCTTTTGGGGGCGTCGGTTGTACTGCAGGGCAAACTTTAACTTGGACTGCTGCGACAGACAATTTGTCTTGTACAAATATCTCACTTCCAGCAGGACAAATTACCGGAACAATTGCTGCATCTCAGATGCCAGCCTTTGTTGGAGATGCAACCTCTTCTGCCGGATCGACGGCTTTGACTCTTGCAAACTCAGGCGTGGCAGCAGGCACTTACAAGTCTGTTACCGTAGACACGAAGGGCCGCGTTACCGGCGGCACAAACCCCGCGACATTAAGTGCCTATGGCATCACTGATGCCATAGCAAATCTTGGCGGCACACCAGGCATTCAAACAGGCGTAGATGCAGGCAAACCCGCATCCCCGTCATCTGGTACTATTTACTTTGCCACAGATACATTGAAGATCTATCAGTACAATTCCAGTGTCTGGACCCTCATTGCCTCATCTGCAGGAGCCGGTGGTACGGTAATAAATGTGACGGGCTCTGCCCCTATCTCGGTCGCCAACGGTACGACAACGCCCGTGATTTCACTGACTGGCGGTAGTGCTGCCGGCCAAGTATTCCGATGGGATGGAACAAGCTCCTGGGCTGCCACAAAATTAAAATACACCGATCTCATCAACTCGCTTGCTTCAAATCCTTGGCCAGCGACATCGTGTAACACAGGACAAGCGGTCACATGGAACTCTGGCACTGACAGTTTTACCTGCACAAACATTGTGCCTACAGTTTCTGGCGCAGCTTCGTTAGCAGACACTAAAATCTGGGTTGGAAACGCTTCTGGCAAAGCCCAAGAAGTCGGTATTTCTGGTGATGCAAATCTCTCAAATAGCGGTGCCCTGACTCTTGCTGGCTCTGGTGTGACCGCTGGCACTTACAAATCCGTGGTCGTTGACGCCAAAGGGCGCGTGACGAGTGGAACCAATCCAACAACTGTCGCAGGCTATGGCATCACGGACGCCGCAATCCTTAGCGGAAACCCGGGTGGACAAATTCTGCAAGGTGGTGTTGGCCCAGGAGAATCCCTGACTCTGGACTCCACTGCCAATGCAACCAAAGGCAACCTCATCCTCAACCCCGCAGGTGGCAAAGTGGGTATTGGCACGACCAGCCCCTCTGCTTACTTAACAGTTCAAGGGGCTGGAACTTCTTCAGGCCAACTGCAAATAAAAGACTCTGGTTATCCGGCATCGAATCCATTGTCTCGCTCTTATATTCAAGGGCTCGACAACACCTCAAGCACGGTGTGGTATCTCGGAGACAGCAACCCCTCCACTCAAGACATTTCATTCGGAACAACCGCCTCTGGGTATGGCTTAAACTTAGATACAAACGGGGCCACTCGTTTCCGAATTCAGCCTGATGGGTCCATTGGTATCAACACTCTTGTGACAAACTTGAATGGCACCGGTACGGGACCAGGAACTGTGACGATTTCTGGTTCGGGAGCCTCGGCCGCTGATACCGGGTATATTGAGTTAAATAATCCTATGACTCCCGCTGCGGGAACTATTGGTGGCAAACTGTCATTCAATTCTTCGGTAAACAATGGCAGCAAAACACTGGCTTCCATTCAAAGCACCGTGACCGGAAGCGGTGGTACCAACGGCTTCGGCGGACAGATTATTTTTTCTACGAAACAAGACAATAATATTTCCGTCAACATGATGATCATGAACAATCTGGGAAATCTTGGCGTCGGGCTGGCCCCTGCTTATAAGCTTGATGTGAATGGTGACGCGAATTTATCCACTGGTTCTGTTTTCCGCATTGCTGGAACTCAAATTTGCAGTGGCACCGGATGTACCTCTTCGTCTGACAGAAGACTGAAAGAAAACATTCAACCACTCAGCAACTCTCTTGAAAAGATTTTGCAAATCAATGGGGTGGAATACGATTATAAAGACAAAGCCAAATTCAGCGACAAGCATCAAATTGGGGTGATTGCCCAGGATGTAGAAAAAGTATTTCCCGAAGTCGTGATTACCGATAGCAAAACGACGCTTAAATCCGTCGCTTATGATCACCTTGTAGCCCCGATTATCGAATCAATCAAGGCACTCTATGGACATCTAATTCAACTTGAAAACAAGCAGCACACTCAAGCGCGGCAAATCGCCTCGAAAGCAGATCAAACAGAAGTCGCTATTTTAAAAGCTGAAGGTGCCGCGAAGGACCAGCGCATTCAAAATCTTGAGCAAGAGAATGCGGAGATCAAAGCACGCCTTGAAAAGATCGAGAAAGCGTTACAGTCAAAATAAACCTCGCTTAAGTGTTTCATTTTTGCATACCCTCCGTCTCACAAAAATCCACTCTTCTTACATTTCTTTTTGGTCATCAATAATCCTGGTATTATTTATCTATTCACATTGAGGTACGTATAATGAAAACAACCGCATGGCTTTTAGTCACAGTTATGTCATTGCCAGCCTTAGCTAAAACTCAGGCGAAAAATCAAAACACAGATATTCGCTATCAACGAGGGTTGTTGCACAAGATCTCCTGTATTTACTCTGGATACGGCCGAACGGCGACGGGTCCCTCTCTGGGCAGTGTGAATTTTGACGTGGACACTGACAACACCGTCTGTGACCCCCTTACCAACTCCAACGCCCAGGCCCCAGAAAATGGACTTCTGGCTAAACTTATCGTTCGCTCTGAAGCCATGCCGACAAAAATCAACTCTGTCATGGATTTTTACAATAGCGGAACCCGCCTGAATAAAAATATCTATTTTGCTGACGTCAATGTTCC
>JBJTMR010000217.1:0-25344 GCA_046070625.1 Bdellovibrio sp.
CCAATAAGGACTTTTTGCCTTGAGAACCTGCAACTTGTAGTGATTCGCAAGCCACGCCATGGTTTTTTCTGAAAAGAATGTGACATGGGTCAAATCACGGCGATAGTGCCAGTCGTGAAAATGAGCTCCGCCTTTGTGGGCAGAAGTCATCACCGCTAAAATTCCACCAGTTTTCAGTAAGCGCAATTGGCGTTCAATTTCCACACGGGGATCGTGAAGGTGCTCCCACACTTCAGTGCTGGTGATGACGTGATAGTTTTTGCGTAATGCATCTTGATCAGGGAAATAAAAGAGATCGTAGTTTGTGACGTTATATCCTTTACTAACCAAAGTAGACCCTAAGAATGCCGTGGGGCCACAACCGAAATCCAAAGCCGAAATATCACGAGGCAAGCGTTGCGCTTTTTCGGCGAAAAGATCGACTTCTTTGATCAGAGGCGCCAAAAAAGCGCGGTAACCGGCTTGGTCTTCGTTCTGATGCAAATCGTAGCGCGCCTTTTCATCTTGAGACGTCATTCGTTCTGCAGGTTCCATAAAAATCAAGTCACAGTCAGCACACTGATAATAGCTGCGCTCAGGTTTTTTAAGTACTTTAAAGGGGGCTGGTTGAGGGCTTTCGCAGAGTAGGCATTTCATGATAGTGTAGACCTTGTCCTTTGCGCAGAGCTATGTCAAAAGGAAAGTAATAAGAGGTGAATCATGGCAAAAGTGTTGATGTATAAAAAAGATCCATGTCCTTATTGTGATCGCGCGGTGAACTTTTTAAATGGTAAAGGTATCGCTTACGACGTGGTGGACCTTACAAATCAACCAGAAGAAATCGATCGCATCAAAGCGGAAACGGGCTGGAGAACTGTGCCCATTATTTTGATCAATGGTCAGCTTGTTGGTGGTTACACAGATCTAAAGGCTCTTGAAGATGAAGGCAAGCTAGACAAAATGCTTGTGGACTAGATGCTGGGCTCGTCTAGTTTATTGATGCCAAGTAATTACTCATAATTTCACGAACTCTAAATGCCGATGAGACTCTTATAAGGAATCCCATTGGCTAAGTTTCTTTTTTTTCTTTGTGTAAGTCTATTTCTCCCTTTGTCGGTCGCAATGGCAGACTCGGGATTCGTCGCGCTTTGCCAGAGCCAATCGAAAAATTGTACGCCTCAGGCGTCGATGTTTTTGCTTCAAGCCGTTCATGCCTGTGAAATTGAATCTAAGTCTTTGAAGTGCGATGTCGCCATCAAAGAAAATCCCGAGCTAAAAAGCAGATTCAAAAAATGTGATCAAACAAATCTTTGCAAGCAAGAGTTAGAGTACGACGATCAGAAGTATGCTGCGTGTCTGCGGGGTTACAAAAATGCTCTTGTCGATACGGGTGTCGCACTTAAAGACATGGCCGTCGGTCTGGGTGGAATGATTGAGAAATCCTGGGAGGGCTTAAAAAAAGGGCCCGGCGAAAATGCAAAGTTTTGTGCCACAAATATGACCTGCAAAAAAGAATTGGTCGGAATGTATGCGGGGCTAAGTGGCTTTTCGGATAATCAATTTAGAAAGCGAACGGCGCAAGAAGAAGCTGCTTTAAAAGCTGATAAAAAGGCTTATGAAGCTGCTATGGTGGAGTTTCGCGCGAAAAATAAGAAGTTTTCTAACGATGGTCTTAACGACGAACAAAGATTTAAATTGTCTGACATGGCCAAGATGATTCAGACAAAGCTTAAAAAAGAGTATCAGAAATACAATTGTTATAGTTCTGTGGCGCAAATGGAAATGGCCTGCTATGCGATTGGCAACGTCGTGGATCCAACGATTTTAGCAGGGGCCGCTTTTAAAGGTGTTCGTCTGGCGGGGGCTGTCAGCAAGATGGCCAAGGCAGAAAAAGCCGCGGTTGCGGGTAAAGTGGCAGAGGCCGAAAAGGTAGGAATGGTCGCTGCGAAAGCAGGGGGCCTCACTCGGGCCGCATTTGTGGAAAAGTACCTTCACTATAATCCAACAACCGTGAAACAAAACGAACAGTGGATTGCCGTTGCGGAAAAAGGCGTTAGCTCCAAAGCCGTCTTTATAGATATCGAAAATAGTCAGATGAAGGTTTTAAACGATAGCTTGAAGGATAAAAATCTGGTCACCAGTTTGACGAACTATCATAAATCTTTAGTCGTTAAAAAAATTGAAGCCCTAAAAAAAGAATTTCCGGGCTTGAAGATTTCAGAGTACTCCGATTTCAAGTCCTTGCGTTTTGCCTTTGATGGCACGCTTCCAAAGGACTTACAGCAGCGTTTGAATAAGATCTTTCAATCTGCCAATGATGAGTTCGCGGGGTACTTGGTTCAAAATAATATTCTTCGCAAAAGTGACAATGCCCAGACTTGGTTTCGAGCCGGAACGGGGGGCTCTGCTGAACAAGCAAACTTAGCTGCTCGTTATTCACGCCAAACTGACAATAACGTCCTTCATTCGTATACTAATAAAGACTTACAGTCTGTGATGGGTGCCAAAGTTCAAGCCATTGAAAATGATCGGACGAAGTTGCGCAGCAGTCTGGTGAACACTTCCATGGTGGATGGTCAAACATTTGACGATGACGTGTTCGATATCGTTCGTAAAAATGTAGGCGATAACGCGGGGACGGCCAAGGCCTTATCGAACCGCTATGGCTTAAGCCATATATCCAATGAAACGGTCAGCACTTTGCAGCGCTATGTGAAAGCGACGGATGAATTTTCTCCGGGGCTTTTTATCGCCAAACGTGAAAATGCGAATTTGAACGACGCACTTCGCGGGGGCTTTTCAGCAGATATCATTGGTCTTGGTGCGTCCAATATGAAGGGGACCGCTGAGGCTTTGGCCAAATCAAAAAATGTCGACAAAGCTATTCATGAAGCCCGTGCAGCCGAAAAAGCAGTGACGGTCCAAGTGAATGCGCAGAAGGCCTATTTTCAAGATGTGGTAAAACGCTCCGTCGAACCAGGTAAATTGAAAACGATCTGTTCCGGTGACGATTGTGTCGCCGTCGCGGCGAAGCCGCTTAATGCCGGAGAAAAACAAAAGATCTTAGATGGAATCGCAGACAGTCAGTACTCTGCGAAGTTTCGTTTTGCGTTCGTTAATGATGGCGTAAAGTCTGCTGAAGTTAGAAATATTTTAAGTACCCATGGTGAATCTGCAGAAAAAATCCTGCGCAAGTCTTTAGGTTCAACAATGGAGCCCAGAAAATTACAAGGCCTCACCTTTGGTTTAGACATGCAGACGCAGCAACTAAACCAAGGTGCCATCAAGTTGATAATTGGTAAGGCCCCTGGAGTAAATTTGTCTGCTGCGGAAAAGACTTTAATCCAGAATAAGTTCCGTGAAGCCCTCAGCGAGCTTAACGCGTCCCTGACAAGAGACGGAAAAGCATCTCATTATCAAATGGCTCCTTAGTCATTACACAATTATTTCTTAGTCTAACTATGTAGCCTAGTGAGCTCGGGGTTGTTTGACTCTCCCGCAGGTTCTAGAGGAAATTAGTATGAGAAAAGAGGACCCTCCATGCCTCATTGTAGAATGTGCTTTATTGTCGTCAGTCTTTTGAGCTGCTCATCCATGGTGTGGGCGCAACAACCCCTGTCGTTTCAGGATTGTTTGGCACTGGTAAAACGGAACAATGCTGATTTGCAGTACTCGGAAGAAAGCTATAAATCCAGCCAATATCAAATTGATGCTAGTAAATCGGGATATATGCCCCAGGTTTCTGCAAGCCTCGGGTATGCCAAAAGCGGGAACAACAGTTCGATCGCCAGCACCTCCACTGGCGATTCCTATACGGCAGCGATCACGGCATCCCAAAATTTATTTAATGGTTTTGCGGATTCTGCAAAAGTTGATCAGGCGCGGGGACAGTCGCGTGTATCTGAAGCTTCGTTGCGATCGACGAAATCTCAAGTCAGCTATGATTTGAAATCTGCATTTGCGACGGCTCTTTATGCCAAAGATTCCTTAAAGATCACCGAAGACATTATTAAACGTCGTAACGATAATATGCGTATTGTTGAACTGCGCTATGACAGCGGTCGTGAAAATAAAGGGTCTTTGCTGTTGTCGCAGGCCTACTTTAAGCAGGCCAAGTTGGATAATCTGAAAGCGCAACATAATCGGGAAGTCAGTCAATCTGATCTTAAAAAAGTGACGGGGTTGAACGTCAGTGAGTCCTTGGAAATCAAAGACGATATCCCATTAAACACCCCATCAGCGGTCAATCCTGACTTCAATGCCATTGCGACGGGAACTCCGGATCGTCAGAAGTATGAAGCCCAGATCGAAGTGTCTCAAGGGGCTTTGGAAAGTACGAAGTCAGGATTTTTTCCGAGCTTAGATTTAACGGGTTCAGTTGGGCAAATCGGGCAGAACTTTTATCCAAACGACTATGATCGTTGGTCCGTCGGTGCGACACTGACCTTGCCGCTTTTTTCTGGGGGCAAAGATTATTACTCAACTAAAAGTGTGGCGTCGCAGCTTTATGCGGCTAAAGCCAATCTTGCGGGTATCGAAGGATCGTTATTATCAACTTTAAAAAGAGCCTTTGCGACCTATGTGGAATCCGTGGAGCAAGTGGCGGTGGATGAAGCCTTCTTAACGGCGGCAAGAACACGTGCAGATATTGCGCGATCTAAATACAACAACGGTCTGATGAGTTTCGAAGACTGGGATAATATCGAGAATGATTTAATCAACAAAACCAAGTCTTATATTACCTCTAAGCGTGATCGCATTATTGCAGAAGCATCCTGGGAAAAAGCACAAGGTGTAGGAGCGTTGCCATGAAGAATATGAAATCAAAATTGATTATTGCCGGCCTTGCGGTTCTTGTGCTGGGTGGTGGTGGTTACTACTATTGGAATCAAGGAAAGAAAAATGAAGTGAGCTTTAAAGAGTTTACTCTGAAAAGAGGAAACCTTGAAGTCACGATTTTGGCGACCGGAACTGTGCAGCCTGAAAACCGTTTGGAAATCAAAGCGCCCGTGGCCGGTCGCATGGATCAAGTCCTGGTTAAAGAAGGTCAAAAGGTCTCTAAGGGACAAGTCATCGCGGTCATGAGCTCAACAGAGCGGGCGGCGATGTTGGATGCGGCCAAAGCTAAGGGCGAAGAGGAATATAAGCGCTGGCTAGATCTTTATTTGCCGACTCCAATTATGGCGCCGATTTCTGGGACGATTATTTTACGTTCCGTAGAACCGGGGCAAACTTTTACCAACACCGACGCTATTTTGACGATGTCAGATCGCTTGACGGTCAAAGCGCAAGTGGATGAAACGGATATTTCCCAGATCAAGTTAAATGAAGCTGCGGAAATTGTTCTTGATGCTTATCCCGGTGAAAAAATAAAGGCGAAGGCAGATCAGATCGCTTTTGACTCTAAGACTGTCAACAGCGTGACGACTTATATCGTGGACGTCCTGCCTGACGGTCCGGCGCCCGCCTATATGCGCAGTGGTATGACCGCCAATGTGACTTTTTATGTGACTCAGAAAAAAGACATTTTGTTGGTGGCGAATGAAGCTCTTAAGGTGCAGAACGGCGCCACGGTTCTTTTGGTGAAGTCACCCGACGGAAAACCAGTGACCCGTGAAATAAAAGTTGGGATGAGTGACGGCAAATTTTCTGAAATTCTGGATGGGGTGGAAGAGGGCGAAGTTGCGATGGTGGCCCAAGTGCGCTTAAGCAATGAAAAACGCGCGACGAATCCGTTTTCTCCAATGGGTGGTCGAACGCCAACGAAGAGATCTGGTGGGCCTTCACAGTAGCAGGGTGAGTTATGATTGAAATCAGTGGCATCAAAAAGTCCTATAAAATGGGAGACAACGTTGTCGATGCACTTCGCGACGTGACGCTGACAATTGATGATGGCGACTTTGTTGCGATCATGGGCCCTTCAGGGTCAGGTAAGTCTACACTTATGCACATCTTAGGTTTATTGGATGTGCCAACGTCAGGCTCTTATAAGTTACACGGACGAGAAGTGTCGAAGCTCTCTGAAGATGAATTGGCGATTCTTCGCCGTGACGAAATTGGATTTATCTTTCAACAGTTCAATTTGTTACCGAGAATGCCAGCCTGGCAGAATGTGTCTTTGCCGTTACTTTATTCGGAAAAGAAATTTGATTTTAGTAAGGCCAAAGTTTTACTTGATAAAGTGGGCTTGGAAACTCGCGATCATCATAAGCCGAATGAGCTTTCCGGTGGTCAACAGCAACGCGTGGCAATTGCGAGGTCCTTGATTAACAATCCTAAAATTCTTTTCGCCGATGAGCCTACGGGGAATCTTGATTCCAAAAGCGAAAAAGAAATCATGGACATCTTAAAAGCCCTGAATGCGCAGGGGATCACTGTCGTGATCGTAACCCATGAAGACGAAATCGGTGCCCAAGCTAACAGATTGATCCGGATGCGCGACGGGGCCATCCAATCAGATGAACGACTGGCGCCGTTACAAAAATCTGGTGAAAAACATATTTCTGATCAATCGCTTTCGGCGAAATTTCATTTCGGTGAATTTATAGAGCATTTTCATCAGGGCTGGAAGACGTTAGCGGCCAACAAAGTTCGCTCGGGCCTTTCCATGTTGGGGATTTTAATTGGCGTGGGGGCCGTGGTCACGATGTTGGCTTTAGGGCATGGTGCTCAACAGGCTATTGAAAAACAGTTGTCTTCGATGGGGTCGAACTTGTTAATTCTGCGAGCCGGGAATGTGCGGGTCGCCGGCGTGGCTCAAGAGTCGGGTGTCAGGATTCGAATCACTACCGATGATGTTTTCGCCTTGAAGGCACAAATACCGTCTATCAAGGATGTGGTGCCGAACGTACAGGGGCGTGGGCAGGTCACGTATTTGAACAAAAATTGGAATACGACGGTGATGGGAGTTTCGACGGCCTTTGTGCGTGTGCGGAGCTCAGAACCTGTGATGGGGCGTTTTTTTTCTGATGAAGAAAATCAACGTCGGGCTTTAGTGGCGATCATTGGGCGCACGGTTTCTCGCGAGTTATTCGGTGATAAGTCACCCGTGGGCGAAACGATCAAAATCAATCGTATCAATTTCAATGTCATCGGCCTTTTGCCCGAAAAGGGTGCTCAGGGACCCAATGACCAAGACGATCGCATTGTGATTCCCGTGCAAACCGCGATGTTTCGCATGTTCGGAAAAAACTATGTGGATTCGGTCGATGTGGAAGTGGCGGACAAAGATCAGATCGACACAACTCAATACTCCCTTAAGGAAGTTTTGAACAAACGGCATCGGGTGCCGATTTCACAGCGCGACGATGCCTTCCAGATATTCAATATGGCCGATTTACAGGCGGCCATCAGCCAGAGCAGTCAGACGATGTCGATGCTGTTGTCTTCTATCGCGGCGATTTCGTTATTAGTTGGTGGTATTGGAATCATGAATATCATGCTGGTGTCAGTCACAGAGAGAACTCGAGAAATAGGTCTGCGCAAAGCGATCGGTGGCAGAAAAGTTGATATCTTGATGCAGTTCCTAGCTGAATCCGTCGTCGTCAGCGTGATCGGTGGCTTACTGGGGATTGGCCTGGCCTGGGGAGTAACGACAGTCCTTGCCACAACGACCGGCTGGCCGATGGCCATATCCGCAGATTCTGTCGCGTTGTCATTTTTCTTCTCAGCTTTTATTGGAATCGTCTTCGGCCTTTACCCCGCAAAAAAAGCCTCAGGACTGCACCCCATCGAAGCCCTCCGCTACGAATAGGGTGCCTGCCACATTTTCCGAAAAAGTGCCTGCCACAATTTTTGCGACTCAGTGGGTCGCAAAAATTGTGGCAGGCACTTTTTTAGAAAAGGGACCTTTAGGATTCGGCTTTCTTTAGGAGGAGTTCGTGGAATTCGGTGGGTTTCTTTAGAATCTTGATTTCGTCGAAGACCGCTTTGGCTTCGGCGTTTTTCAATGACAAGGCCTTAAGCCATTGTTTGGTCCGAGACACGGCGAAGTAGTCGTTGATGTATTCCGTGCTTGCCGCGAAGAATTGCGGCAACAGAGGCTTGGCTCTTTGCCAGGTCATTTCTTCGACAGGTTGTTGGTTCAGACTTTGTTTGATCTGATTAAAAATAAAAGGATTGCTCATCACTCCGCGACCGATCATGTAATCATCACAACCAGTCACTTCGACACAGCGATTGAAATCATTCACATTCCAGATTTCTCCGTTAGCGATGATTTTGATTTTTGAGCGTTCTTTGATTTGCGGGATCCATTCCCAATATGCTGGAGGCTTGTAGCCGTCGGTTTTTGTACGACAATGAATCGTCAACCAAGTGGCGTTAGCTTCTTCAACAGCTTTAGCGATTTCAAAACATTTTGAAGGATCATCAAAACCCAAACGGATTTTTGCCGTAACCGGCACATCGGCGGGAACAGCTTTACGAACGGTATCGACAATCGTAAAAACACGATCACAGGATTTTAACAGGGAAGCGCCGCCATCGTGACGATTCACGGTTTTGGCAGGGCAGCCGAAATTCAAATCCACACCCAAGGCACCCAGTTTCACAGCGCGTTGGGCATTCAGCGCTAACGGCTCGGCCTGTCCACCCAAAAGTTGCACGAACACCGGTGTTCCCCAACGAGTGCGGGAGCCCGTTTTAAGTTCTGGGCAATTTTTGTAAAAGACACTCTCAGGATGAAGGCGGTCGGTGACGCGCAGAAATTCTGTCACGCACTGATCAATGCCGCCGATGCGGGTCAGCGTATCGCGCATCACCCAGTCGACGACACCCTCCATCGGAGCCAGAAACAGTTTCACCCTTAAAGCCCGCCCATTTTTTTCACGATATCAAAATGCTTTTTATCAACAGGCTGAACAGACAGGCGTGAACCTTTTGCCAGAACCAGCATGTCGGATAACTTTTCATTATCGCGAAGGTCTTGCAAAGAAACTAACTCGACAAACTTTTTGTCGAACTCTACTTCCACGCAGAACCAGATCGGTTTTTCTGCGGTGGCTTTCGGTTCATAGTATTCAGATTTTTTATCAAATTGTGCTTTGTCCGGAGCCGCGACTTTGGAAACACGCGCCAGGCCCGCAACACCCGGAGGCGTCGCATTCGAGTGATAAAATAAAACCGCATCGCCTACTTGCATATCTTTTTGCATAAAGTTGCGAGCTTGGTAATTACGAACGCCTTCCCACCAAGTTGTCTTATCTTTTTTCAACTGGTCGATGGAGTAAACATCGGGTTCGGATTTCATGAGCCAGTATTTCATTTCTTTGCTTCCTTCACTTTGCCGGATTTAAAGAACCACTGACCCGCTTGCTTGCGGAAGGTGCTGACTTCGTGATGAACATATTCTTCGTCATCTACAGAATAAAAAGCTTTAAATTCCACTGTGCCCTTGGTGCCTTTTTCTTCGGCGCCCAGAATTTCAAGTTTTAAGAACTTTGCGCGTTCTGCCCATTCTTGATTAGCTTCTTGGTCGATATCCAACAAAGTTTGGGGATCTGTCGTATCGCTTAGATACTGCATTTGATTTTTCGCAAAAGCAGAATAGCGTGAACGCATCAAGGCTTCAGCCGTGGGCGCCTGCGCCTTGCCAGAATGATAAAGACCGCAACACTCAAGATAATTTTTTTCAGAACCGCATGGACATTTCATGGCCGGAATCTAACAGGTCCCGTCACAAAATGTCAGGCCGGAGTCTTAATGATTTAATGCGTCAATGGCGTCCTCTTCTAGGCAAGACCGGGCAGCAGTTCTAGAATATCTCTTTGAGGTGATTATGACGAAATGGGCTCTAGTGACAGGTGCAACAGCAGGAATCGGGTGGGCAACGGCAGAGGCTTTGGCCGAGCAAGGATTTTCACTGATTATCACCGGCCGCCGTCAAGATCGCTTGAATGCTTTAGAATCCGCGATTTTTAAAAAATCTCCGAACGTCACAATTAAAAAAGCGATATTCGATGTCGCAAAACGCGAGGACGTCGCCAATTTTCTTAAAACCCATAGTGCGGATTTAGCACTTTTGGATGTCTTGGTGAACAATGCGGGCTTAGCGAAAGGCACCGATAAACTTCAGGATTCTGCCGTTGATGATTGGGAGCAAATGATCGACACCAACATCAAAGGTCTGCTGTACATGACTCGTGGAGTGGTTGAGCACATGGTGAAAAAAAACTCCGGTCATATCGTGAATCTGGGCTCTGTCGCGGGCCGCTGGACTTATCCAGGTGGCGCCGTTTATTGCGCCACTAAATTTGCCGTGCGTGCGCTTTCCGAAGGACTGCGTATGGATTTGATGGGCAGTCGTATTCGGGTCACCAATATCGAGCCCGGTATGGTTCATACCGAATTTTCTGAAGTGCGCTTTCAAGACAAAGCCAAGGCCGAAAAAGTTTATGAAGATATGACTCCCTTGGATGCCAAGGATATTGCGGAAACGATTGCGTGGTGCGTGGCTCGTCCGGCCCATGTGAATATACAAGAACTTGTTATTTACCCTACTGACCAAGCCCATGTTGGAATGGTCACCAGGAGGTCGTAAATGAGCTTTCGAATTGAAAAAGACACCATGGGGGACGTGCAAGTACCCGCAGATAAGTTCTGGGGAGCACAAACTCAGCGCTCCAGAGAAAACTTCAAAATTGGCGGTGACCATTTTCCACGCGAGATGATTCGCGCTTTGGGAATCCTTAAAAAAAGTGCCGCACTGACAAATCAAAAGCTCGGTATTTTAGACGCAAAAAAATCTGAAATGATTGTGAAAGCTGCGGATGAGGTTATCACTGGTAAACTTGATGCACACTTTCCGTTGGTGGTGTGGCAAACGGGTTCTGGCACTCAGACGAATATGAACGCCAATGAAGTGATCGCAAATCGTGCGATGGATATGATGGGCATTAAGTTGCCAAGTAAAGAGATTCATCCCAATGATGATGTGAACAAAGGGCAGTCTTCCAATGATACTTTTCCGACGGCAATGCACATCGCAGTCGGGGAGCAAATTCATCATCGCTTGATTCCTATGTTGGAAAAGTTGCATGGGGCATTGGCTTTGAAGCAAACAGAGTTCATGGATATTGTTAAAATCGGGCGCACTCATTTGATGGATGCGACGCCTCTTACGTTGGGGCAAGAATTTTCTGGTTACGCTACTCAAATCAAACACGGCGTTCAAAGAGTCAAAAACACCTTGCCGCATTTGTATGAATTGGCACTGGGTGGAACGGCTGTGGGCACGGGGCTTAATACGCATCCTCAATTTCCTAAGGAAGCTGCCGCGGAGATTGCTCGCGAAACGAAGCTGCCGTTCGTATCAGCCGAAAATAAATTTGAAGCCTTGGCCAGCCATGACACCTTAGTGGAAGTCAGTGGTGCGTTGAATACGGTCGCCGTGTCGTTGATGAAGATCGCCAACGACATCCGCCTGTTAGGATCGGGACCGCGCTGTGGGATCGGGGAGCTGCATTTACCTGAAAACGAACCGGGAAGTTCGATCATGCCTGGCAAAGTGAATCCCACTCAGAGCGAGGCCATGACCATGGTCTGTGCTCAAGTTATGGGAAATCATGTCGCGGCGACGATTGGTGGGGCGACGGGACATTTTGAGCTGAATGTTTTTAAACCCGTTATTGTTTTTAACGTGCTGAATTCAATTCGCTTGCTGGCAGACGCTTGTGAGTCATTTACGGATCACTGCGTGATCGGCATTGAAGCCAATCGCAAACAGATTAAGAAGCACTTGGACAACTCCTTGATGCTGGTGACTGCGCTAAATCCTCACATTGGCTATGATAATGCAGCCAAAATTGCCAAAACTGCCCATAAAAACGGCACTACGCTCCGCGAAGAAGCCATCAATCTTGGACTCCTTTCTGGCGAAGAATTTGATAAGATAGTTAAACCCGAAAAAATGACTGGTGGGGCGGCAGCCACAGTGCTGTAGCACCGGCAGGTGCGGAAGCTGGAGTAGATTCTTGATTAATGAGTTACTAAAAAAAGCCACTTGGATGAACAGCGAGGATATCCGTCCTTATGTTTTTGTACGTTCCGAAAATGAAATTGCCCAACCTGGCTCTTTTCATAAATTAGATTGGTTTCGTCAGCAGCCCGTCTTTAAAAACCCACTCGATCTTAAGGAGCTTGCCTTTGCGGATCGTATTTATTCCATCGAAGAACGTGCCTTTGGGCCTTCTAATATGGCCATGCCTCGCTGGGTGTTTTATGACTGTGCGGTGATGCCCGGCTTCGTCGCGGGATTTGCAGCACGTCCGAAAGCTTTATCGAAAATGGTTCGCGAGGTTTTGGATCCGAAAAAATATCCTGCGTCACTTTCTCCGATAAAAACATCTCAGGTTTTAAAAGAAATTGAATCTCTGGATGAAATGGATTGGGTTCCGTTGTCGCTCTTCATCATTATCCCAACAATGCATAAAGGCGAGTGGGTCGCCCACAATTTATGCTCCGTCAATTCACTTTTGCCGAAGGAAGAGCAGTTTTACGGCTTGGGCTTCCTCTCTAAGGCCTTTGGTTTATGGTACGCCAACGTCGAACAATGCTCCGGGATGACTCAATGGGGCAGCCCAGCATTGAAACTACACTCGCATTACGGACATTTAGAGGTAATTGGGGCTTACGCTCCGGTGCATTCTCATGCTAAAACTATCACCTACCGTGTCCAAGTAAACACCCATTGCTGGGAGAATTTCTTCAACAAAGAGGAAGATCTCGCTTTCTTGGAACACTACGGTCCTACGGGAACCTTCATTGATCCAAAAGATGAAGAAAGCATGTTGGATTTCCAACAACGCATTGAACGTAAAGAAGGTCCGTTTTTCTTAAGCGCCGGTGAAATTGCGCAAAAGAAACTGGAAGAGAAATTAATGATTTATCAGTTGAAACAACAATACTAGTAAGGAACGAGAAATGACAATGAACACTCTGCCTCCAGTCGCGAAATCTTTTTTTGCATTCTGTAAAAAATGTGATGCCGATAGATACCACGTGGTTTTGGCACATACTTCAGCGACGTCGGCAAAGATCAAGTGTGAGATTTGTGGTTCACTAAAGACCTATTCTCTTCCTAAAGCGCAAACTAAAACTGGCAAACCGTTGACGGGCGCTGCTGCAAAAAAACGTGAACAAACTATGAGCTCACGTAAATCCAGCCACAAAAATGAATACGAAATGTTGATGGCCAACGGAAGTGCAGCGACTTCTGCTTACAACATGAAAGCGAAGTTCGAAAAGAACACCAAGCTTCAACATCCAAAATTTGGTTTGGGTTTCATCAAGGATGCGGCAAACGATAAAATTGAAGTCGTCTTCGAAGACGAAGTAAGAACTCTAATTCATAACCGCGTATAAGGTACGCCGTACCTTTTTGGCATGCGCTGCGACACTTTTTTGGGGTGGCAGCGGTTCAAAGAATTGGTTAATCTGGGAATATCAATCCTAGAGCGCTTTTGGGGCGTTCTAGGATTTTGTTTTTTGTATTGAGGGGAAATTAGTAATGGATTGGCTTAAAGGTTTAAATCCTGAACAGCAGAAGGCTGTTAAGCATAATTATGGTCCATTGTTGATTCTGGCTGGCGCGGGATCGGGGAAAACCACGGTGTTGGTTTCTCGGACCGGGCGTATGATTTCTGAGCGTGTCGCTCAAGCTTCTGAAGTTTGTGTTCTTACTTTTACCAATAAAGCGGCTCGTGAATTAAAACATCGCGTGAAGGTTAAGTTGGGGCATGCCGGCGATGGCCTGTGGGCTGGAACTTTCCATTCCTTTGGGCTGCAAATTCTTCGTCGCTTTCATAAGCATGCAGGACTGTCCCCGCATTTTGGTATTGTTGACCAGACGGATTGCAATGCGGTTTTAAAAGAGCTTATGAAAGACATTAAAAACTCCGGTAAGGATAAATTTGATGTCGATAAGATTCTGTCCATGATCAATGATCGTCGCTCGGGCTTGGCTCACACCCATGAAGGCTTTGATGAATACCATGAAATGGTAGAAGTGCTGGCGCCCAAATTTGCGAAACGATTAGAACATTTAGGTGTGGTGGATTTTGAAGGGCTGCTGATTAAACCTCTGCAGTTGTTCAAAGAACATCCCGAGATTTTGGAAAAAGTCCAAGGTCAGTTTTCTCAAGTGATGGTGGACGAATTCCAAGACACCAATCGCATGCAAATGGATTTGATTCAGCAAATCGTGAAAACCCACAACAACATCACCGTGGTGGGGGATGATGACCAGTCGATCTATGGCTGGCGTGGAGCTGAAATCAAAAACATTTTGAATTTCCCTCACGAGCATAAAAAGTGCGAAGTGATTATGCTCGAGCGTAATTACCGTTCATCAGGGGAAATTTTGGCAGTTGCAAATGCCGCAATTTCTAAAAATAAAAATCGTCACGGGAAAGTTTTGCGTGCAGAAGCCGCTCAAAACACCGGGGACCTTCCGGAAGTCTTCATTCTTGAACGGGAAGAAGACGAATGTGAATTCGTCGTCAGCGAGATCCTGCATTTCCAACGTGAAGGCTATAAGCTGAAGGACTTCGCAGTTCTCTATCGTTCCAATACTCAAGGTGGTTTGATCGAGGCCGCTTTGCGTCGTGCAGGGATTGCCTATACTATTTCCGGTGGCACCTCGATCTTTGATCGTAAAGAAATCAAAGACATCATGGCGTACCTGAAACAGTCTTTTTCTCCGAATGAAGTCTCACTTCGTCGTATCATCAACGTCCCCTCTCGTGGAGTGGGCGACACGACCATTGAAAAATTGACGGAGTTTTCCCAAAAACGTCGCGTGAGTTTCTTGGATGCTTGTCGTTTGTGGAAAGATGCAGAAATTCCTGAAAAAACCGGCGAGGCGATTGAAGATCTCTTGGGCTTTATTGAATATTTGCCAACGCATATTCTGGATTTCAACGTGGGCTCTTCACCGGGGGCCAAACTTGTCGAATTGTTTGCGCAGCTTGGTTATAAGGACTATGTGCAGGCAACCGCTGCGGATCCGGCTTCTGCAGAAAAAAAATGGGTTGTGGTGGAAATCCTGGGGCGCATTTTAGATTCCTACCTAGGTCGTCGCGCCCATGAAGTGGAATACATTAAATCATTCGTAGATTCGATGATGCTTCGTGAAGATCACAACGAAGACGAGGAGCAGAACAAAGTTCAACTGATGACCTTACATGCCTCAAAGGGTCTTGAGTTCCCGATCGTGATTTTGGCGGGTATTGAAGAAGACTTGTTGCCGCATAAGAACTTGGGCTCGGACATCGACGAAGAACGTCGCTTGTTCTATGTCGGAGTAACCCGTGCGAAACACCGTCTGGTCATGTCCCGCTGTCAGCAGCGCAAAAAAAACGGGGTGGTTCGTCCATCCGTTCCCTCGCGTTTTCTGTTAGAAATTCCAACCGAGCTTTATAAAGAATATCCTCTGGGTGCTCGCCCGGTCAGTGGCCAAGCCCGCGACGATCTGGTCGCAAGTTTTTTGTCAAAGCTTGATACTAAAATTGGTAAATAGCTGGTACGGACGCTTTTCTTTTTTGCTTTCCGTACCTATTGATCCCACCATCCGCGGGATTGCAAAAGCAATTTGAATGTTTCATCCCTTAATGTCAGCGGCGGAAGGTATTCGCTGACTTTCGTGCGCTTCCACATCCCGGGTTCACCAGGGTCGGTGTACTTATATAAATAAAGTTCTGCACGGATAAACTGCGGTGGATGTCCGTGGAAGGGGTCCTCCTTGAGTAGTCCTAAAACCTGTGGATTGCCCTGCAACAACTTCCCCACAAAACTGATGATCCAAGGATGATAGCGATAATCCGACATCGCTGCGAACCACATCTGCCAGTCCAATTTAAAGTGATAGGGACTGACCTGCGGTGACCAGCGCCGCGGATCGCCAGGCTTGCCCTTAAACTCATACGCCCGCCACGTCGTCGTGGGAGTGACTATATTTTCAGAAGTGCCTTCGATGATAATTTCATAGCGGTCTCGCGTGATCGATCCAAAAGCTCCATAGGTGTTCACAAGATTTAAAGGATCATAGTTGCGATTCATCGCCTGATTTTTAGAAAACAAGTTCATCGCCGGTTGATAGCTAAGCAGAACAATCACAGCAAAAATGAAACACACCAAAACCATGTGCCACGTGGCCGGCGGCAATTGGGTGATATCCGGCAAATTTATAAAGTAACTTAGAAACTTGTCATCAAAGCACGGGATGCAGATCGCAATGCTGATACAGTTAAGCCAGCTATAGTTGCCACCAGCAAAAATCGTGAGCTGAAATAAGATCGTGGAGATCCCTGCGATATAACGAATAATCCCTGGTCCAAATAATCCAAACGGCGCGATCAATTCGACATAATGATTGACCCACACTGAAAATCGCTGAATGACTTTCGGCAAATGGTGAAAATGCCACGACAGGGGACCGGGCAGAGGTTGAGTTTCATAGTGATAGTACATGCAGGTCATGTCCCGCCAACAATCATCACCGCGTATTTTGATCAGTCCCGCACCGAACATGACCCGAAAAGCCAGCCAACGATAAAGCCAAATAATTAATAACGGCACAGGCGACGAATGGGGTCCTAAAAAGATCGCCAGGAAGCCCGCTTCTAAAAGTAAGATCTCCCAGCCAAAACCATAAAATGTCTGACCGATATTGACGAAGGACATATACAAAAACCACAGTACCGCCCATACCGTCATCGAAAGGAAATATCCTTGGGAGTCGGCAAAGCCGGAAATGGCCAAGATGGATAAGGCCACGCCAATCCACGCTAACGCGACCATCGCGATATCGCTAAAATAGAAATAAAAAAGACTAGGATTTTCCGCGAAGGTGGTGCGTGCCAGATAGAGCTTAGCGGGTAAGATTCCATGCTCGCCCATAAGCCCGCGACTTTGCAGGGCGGCGATCAAAAAGGCGACCAGATAAATAAATCCCAGGGTTTTTTGGAAGATCAGGCGGGTGAAAACATAGTCTTGAGAGAATAATGTTTCCAACCCCATGGTGATTCCTTATCCGGTCAAAAGTTTTTTGAACTCCGGTGGCAAGGCGGCTTCAAAGGCCTGCTCTTTGCCATCAATAGAAATTTTTAAACGCGCGGCATGTAAGAACATGCGGTCTGTCCCGTACATTTCCGCCATACGAGAATTGTACTTAGGGTCGCCATAGCGAGCATCTCCGATGATGCTGTGTTTTGCCATGGCAGAGTGTTTGCGGATTTGATGTTGTCGCCCTGTCAGTAAGTTGACTTCAATCAGGGAAAAGAATTTCGAAGCTTCAATCACTCGATATTCTGTGCGGGATTCTTGACGATCTTTGGCCAGGCCTTGAGGATTTTTACGGCCTTCCGCTTTATCTGTTAGAGGTTGATTCCACTGCTGCCAAGTTTCCGACACGGGGATCGCTCCGCGCAGCAGGGCAAAGTAAGTTTTTTGACAACTGCGGGCTTGAAATTGCTCGGCCAGGTCTTTGGCGGCTTTCGCGTTTAAGGCAATCAGCAAAAGACCACTGGTTTCTTTGTCCAAACGATGCACGGGATGAATGTCAGAAAAGCTTCCGGCTTTGAGTTGTTTCTTTAAAATTTGGCACACGTCATTGGGATCGTTGTGAACGGAAATCCCCGAGGGTTTGTTGACGATCAACCAGGAGGCCCCTTGGGCGACGATGTCGAGATTTATCATGGGCAATTCCTTTGGACGTTCGGTTATTTCGGTCAAAAATTGAGAGGCAGAATACGGCCCTTCATGATTGTTGGCAAGGTGCAGAGTTGGGATGGAAAATCCTTACGTCCCCGGGGAAAATGATTTCAGGATACGGAGGAATCATGGATTCATATGTCGAGGAGTTTTTAGATTTTTTGGACAAGGAAGACGACCCAGATTATGGGGATTTCAAAAGAGAAGTCGATTTGCATCTTTTAAGAATGGCCTCCGGATTAAGGCCTATGACAAATGAGCGACTTTTAAGACTTCAGAAGCTCCGTGAAGAGCTTCTCTGGATGTACCATGACGATGTGTTAGAGATGAAGGCCCACCTTAAGAAGGAAATCCAGGGCCTAGAGCAAATCCCCTAGGGATTTGAATCATTAATATCCCGACGCAGCTGTTCATTTATGCTTCGAAGGCTTTCCTCTAGGAGCAAAAAGGGGTTAGGCTTTTATGCAAGAGGAGGTTCGATGTCGTCTTTAACTCACCAAGAATTCTGCATCACCCTAGGGGATTTGGCGGCATTTCTCAAAGTACCTCCGCATGAGCTGAAGCAAATCGCTGAAGATGTGCTGCAAGAGAAAATCAAATCTCCCTGGCTCTTACCCGAAAAAGTCCGTCGTATTGTTTTGTCCCAAGGATATACCTATCCGCAAAAAACAGTTTCCGTGCAGATGTTAAAAGGCGGGGTTGCTAAAACAACGTCGGTTTTAAATATGGGCCTGCGAGCGGCCATGTACGGCGCGAAGGTTCTTTTTGTGGATTTGGATCAACAGGCCAATTTGAGCTTTGCCTTGGGTGTCGAGGACGAATCCCTGCCAGTGTGGGTGGATGTTGTTGAAAAACGTAAAAACGTCGAAGAGTGTGTGCGCTTTATCGAACCCCATGTGGATTTGATTCCGTCGAGTTTGAATAACTCCGTGCTGGATCGAGTTTTGATGAACTCCAACCGTAACTGGGCTCAGGCCGTTAAAGTTCCTTTAGAAAAGATCAAACATCGTTACGATTTGATTTTAATTGATACGGCTCCGGCTTTAAGTGCCACGAATACCGCAGTGACCATAGCGTCGGATGAGGTTATTCTGCCCGTGAATCCGGACAAGTTTGCGTTCTTGGGATTACAGAAAAACTTGAGCGAGCTTGAAGACATTAAATTAGATTTTGAACTCGAGTTTAAGAAAAAGATCCTTTTCACAAAGTTTGATGGACGGGAAAATACCAGTCATGAACTTTTACAGAAATGCATAGAATCCTATGAAGATTCTTTGATGAAGGGTTATATTCGAACGTCATCAGAGGTAAAAAACTCTGTGCGTTCCGGAAAAGGCCTGTTTGCCGGGAAATCGCCGGTGAAGGCTGATTATGATTTTGTGACAAGAGAAATGTTAGGATTTACCTAGAGGTGCATATGCCAGAAGTGAAGCATTACGAAGGAAAAAAGAAACATACAACTCCCAACAAGGACAAACGCCGTCCTCATCATGAACATGCGACAGAGCATGAGATGGAAGCTGATTCCGCAGTCGAAGTGGATGAGTCTATAGAAACGACAGTTTCTGAAGACATCAATACGGAAGCGCAAAACGAAGGTGTTTCAGCAGCAGGTCACAATGAGCCGACTGAAGAATACCTTGCACAAAAAGATATGATCTCTGAGGGTGCTCCAGCAGATGCTGCTTTTGATAAAACTCATTTGGAGTTTTACGGCAGCGAAGTCATCCGTCAAAAAGCCCCTAAGGTGATGGAACTGGCGGATACAGTTGCTAACGAATGGAAAAAAGACGGGCAGTTTGAAGGCCTTCCGGTAGGAAATCCTTTGGCTCAAGTTGCAGCGGCAAAAGTATTGCGTAAAGCCAAAGACGTTGAAAAGAAGCTTGAAGAAAAAGGCGTCTTTGCGATGGCGAAAATGGGTCTTGAATACGCGAAATCTGAAATCGAGAAACGTAAAAAGCACTAATGTCTCAACGCGAATCTCGAATATATGACATGTTAACGCAAGCATTGGCTCCTACGGTTTTGGAAATCGAAAACGAGAGCCATATGCACTCTGGCCCGGGCAGTGAAACTCATTACAAGGTGTTGGTGGTGTCGCCGGCTTTCGATGGAAAATCTCGTATTGACCGTCAGCGCATGGTGAATGACCTGCTGAAAGAGGAAATGCAAACAGGCCTTCATGCCTTGACGCAGAAAACTCTGACGCCTGCGGAGTTTGAAGTACAAAAAGATGCTTTGAACTTTATTTCCCCCGAATGTCGGGGTGGCAGCAAAAGACTTAAACACTAACGAAAAAGGCCGTCATCGACGGCCTTTTTTTATTTATTCTTCGAATTGTGCAAGTTTGGCTTTGAGGTCGCCCAGCAGCTGTTTGACTTCGCGCAGCTGTTCCTGATCTGGGGAAACCTTATCGGCCATGGTTTCCGTGAGCACGTCCCAAGTATTCAGAGCTTGTTTCAAATCTGAATTCAGGTTCCCAAAAAGGGCTTTGCGACCCATTCCTTGGGGAGCAGGGGCAGGTGTTGCCGCCGTCTCAGTTGTTGAAGCTGGCGTTGTCCGCAGCTTTTCTAGGGTGTCATCACTCATTTTGCTCAAATCTTACGCTTTAAAAATCAGTTTTTATCGGACGCGCATCATGCACGAAGGTCGATAGTCTCATCATAGGAACTCCATTTGACAAGTAAATTCAGCCTGCTAAATTGCTTCTTTTACTATATATCCGCCGAAGTTTTACCGAAGGCGGAAGGAGAGCGACATCATGTCTCAAGAGATTATCTACACAATGAAGGGTGTAAGTAAAGTATATCCTCCAAATCGTTTTGTTTTGAAGGACATCTACCTTTCATATTTTTACGGCGCTAAAATCGGTGTTCTTGGTTTGAACGGTTCTGGTAAATCCACTTTATTAAGAATTATGGCAGGCGTTGATAAAGATTTTATCGGGGAAGCTTTTCCTTCTAAAACGATGAAGGTCGGTTACTTCGAGCAAGAACCACAGCTCGATGACACTCTTACCGTTAAAGAAAACATCTTTGCGGGTATGGGCGAACTTCCGAAAGTGATGAAGGAATACAACGCCATCAATGATAAGTTCGCAGATCCAGATTTGGATCCTGATGAAATGAACAAGCTCATCGAAAAACAAGGTGTCCTGCAAGAGAAATTGGAAGCTTTGGGTGCTTGGGATGTCGATCAAAAGATCGAAATCGTTATGGATGCATTGCGCACTCCAGATGGTGATCTGCCAGTGACGAATTTGTCTGGTGGTGAAAAACGCCGTATTGCTTTGGCAAGATTGATCATGTCTGAGCCCGACATTTTACTTCTGGATGAGCCGACGAATCACTTGGATGCGGAATCCGTGGCGTGGCTTGAACAATATCTTTCTAAGTTCCCAGGAACTGTTATCGCCGTAACCCATGACCGTTATTTCTTGGATAACGTTGCGGGATGGATTTTGGAATTAGACCGTGGTGAAGGTATTCCGTGGAAAGGGAACTATACATCTTGGTTGGAACAAAAAGACAAACGCACGGCTCAAGAACAAAAAGATCAAGTTCGTAAAGCCAGAACTCTTGAAAGAGAGTTGGATTGGATTCGTCAGGGGGCTAAAGCTCGTCAGGCGAAATCTAAAGCGCGTATTTCTAACTACGAAAACCTGTTGAAGGAAGCATCTCCAGAGAAAATCCAAGAGATGTCTATCTATATCCCACCAGGACCTCGTTTGGGTGATATCGTCGTCGAAGCACAAGGCATTACGAAAGCCTACGACCACAAAGTTCTTTTGGATGATGTCAGTTTCACGATCCCTAAAGGGGCTATCGTGGGCGTCATCGGGCCAAATGGTGTGGGTAAATCGACTCTTTTCCGTATGATTACAGGAAAAGAGACGCCAGACAGCGGTACTTTCAAAGTTGGTGAAACAGTGAAGATCGCTTATGTCGATCAAACTCGTGAAACTTTGGATCCGAACAAATCTATTTACGAAGAACTTTCTGGTGGTGCGGATGTGATCCAATTAGGAACTCGCGAGATCAATGCTCGTCAGTACGTTTCTTGGTTTAACTTCTCTGGTTCTGACCAACAGAAAAAAGTCGGTCAGCTATCCGGTGGTGAGCGCAACCGTGTGAACATGGCAAAAATCCTAAAGCAAGGTGCGAATCTTTTGCTTCTGGATGAGCCAACGAATGATTTGGACGTCAATACAATGCGTGCTCTTGAGGAAGCATTGTTAGAGTTCGGTGGATCTGCAGTGGTGATTTCGCATGATCGTTGGTTCTTGGACCGCGTTTGTACGCACATCATGGCGTTTGAAGGCGAATCAAAAATCGAATTCTATCCAGGAAACTTCACTGAATACGAAGAAGACCGCAAAAAACGCCTCGGCGAAAACGCAGCTCCAAAACGTATCCGCTTCAAAATGGTTTAAGCGGGCTGCGCCCGGCAGAGCCGGAGAGCCACCGGCTCGAAGGCTGAAGCAGCACCGGCGGCAGCCGGCAGAGCTGACGGCCCGGCAGGGCCATAAGCTGAAGCAGCACCGGCGGCAGCCAGCAGAGCTGACGGCCCGGCAGGGCCATAAGCTGAAGCAGCACCTAAAAATAAAAAAGGGAGTCTTCCGACTCCCTTTTTTATTTCGTCACTGGCAGCGTCAACTTCACTTTCGTTCCTTGAGGCTCATCTTTGGTTGCGTGTTCGTTCGAAGTGATCTCAATTTTTCCACTCATCATCTGTAAGTATTCTTTTGCCAGGGGCAATCCGTACCCAGTTCCTTTTTCTCCCAGAGTGCCGGGGCGATTGGTGTTAGAACTGATATTAAAGATATTGTTCAAAATTTCTGTGGGAATCCCTACACCGTAATCTTGAATTTCAAGGATAACATGGGCTTCATGAAGTTGAGCACGGACATCGATACGGGCTCCCGGGTGGGAAAACTTAATAGCATTATTAAGCAGGTTGATCAGAATCACATTGCTCAGAATGGTCTTTTCCGCCTGCACAAAGATATTTTCTGGAGGCACATTCAAGGAAAGCTTAATCCCTTTGCGGGAAGCCACGGTTTCGGTCGACTCAAAGACCTCGTGCAGAATCATCGTTAAGGGAATGCTCTTGATAGGCAGTGTGGCTTTTCCATCTTTAACGGATTTCAAATGTCGAACCTGGGTCAAAAGGTTCCCAATGTCTCCAACGGCACGTTCGATTTTATCAATCTCCTGCATGCTGTGGGGGTGTTCGCCTTCTTCTTTGACGCGTATAAGCTGGTAAGTCATTGAAGACAAGGTGTTCGCGATGTCGTGCAAAAGAACTCTTAATAAGTTCTCGATGTCGGCGTTTTCTTTGCGCAAGTTACGGGTGTGTCTTTGTTCTGTCCGCATATAAAGATACAGGACAATGGATGTAAAGACCAGAAAGGCCAAGAGATGAAAAGTTTTTTCGACACTGTAGTTTCCGTGGGCTTCTATGAAATTGAGATAGTGTCCGTTTTGTTTCAACAACCAGAAGATAGCCACACACCCTAAGGCAAAGCCATTTCCAACAATAACTCCGGGGACACCTAAGAGAGCTGCCATCGTCAGAGGAGCCGTCGTCAACCAGAAAAGCCCCGGGGAGTCGATTCCTCCTGTGGCAAAGATTAAGGACAGCAAGATTGTGGCTAAGGGAATTAGGGCGGTGATCGTTGACCAAAAAAAGTTTTTGAAACGGAAAAGACACAAGGGGGGCAGAGTCGCCAGCAGGATCCAGGCTGGAACGATAATGCCATTAAGGACTGGTCCGTTTTGAAGATTGAACTTCAAAAGAAAAATCCCAGACATCACTAAGCCCATGCCATAGACGATCTTAAGATGGATCAGGCGTTTGTTTTGAGTTTCACCGGCAGTCGTCATTAAAGCCCACTTTGGAGTATCACTGAGACGGCATTAATACATAGAATAGTGGGAAGTCACATGAAAAGTTGAGGCTGTTTAGTAATTTTCGATAAGGGGTATTTTATTGCGGCTTACTTCGAAGGAAAAATGCTTTGGAGGATTTCATAGCTATCTTTAAGTTCCATGAATTGTTGGGCTGAGCCACCGTGATCAGGGTGCAGTCTTAATGCCGTCTGTCTGAAAGCCTTGCGAAGTTCAGACTCCGTAAATCCCTCACAAAGTCCATGGGCCCAGCACTTCAAAAATTCAAAGGCCTGCTTTTGTGCGGCAGTGAAACTGTGCGGTTTGCGTTGTGGACGAACTTGAGTGCGGGGATACTGTCCTCGGTTTGTTTGAAATTCTTTGCGATCAATTTGCCCCATAAGATAAGCAAGATGACTAGGGGCAGAGTCCATGACAGATGAGTAATTTGTCTGAGTCGAGCTTTGTTCGCCCATCTTTTCTTTCAGAATTTGTTTGAAGCTCGTCTGAAAACTCATGGTGTTCTATTCGGAGACAGAGTGGTTTTTAGAGAGTCCAGAAGGATGAATCCCCATAAAAATGGACGGTTTTCCCTCGGTAAAAACACTTTTTCTGAGGGGAAAATGACGTTTTAGGAGTCCAAAAAGGTGTTTTCCCGAGGGGAAAAAGGTCTTTTCATAGGGGGAAATCGCCCTTTTCCGCTGGGAGAGCGAAAAAAAATGCATAAGGGCTGCATTTTTTTTTGGACAAACCCCTGGACTTAGATACACACTAAGTCCATTCGATAGAAACAAGACAATAATCCTAACGGAGGAATTGAAAATGGCTAAAGCCGCTAAAAAAGCTACTACTAAGAAAGCTGCTCCTAAAAAAGCTGCTCCAAAAAAAGCCGCTGCAAAAAAAGCAGCTCCTAAAGCAAAAGCTGCTGCTCCTAAAAAAGCTGCTGCAAAAAAAGCTGCTCCTAAAGCTAAATCTGCTCGCAAACCAAATGCAGCATTCATGAAAGCTTTGACTCCATCTGCAGCTTTGGCAGCAGTTGTTGGTGCTTCTCCACTTCCACGTACTGAAGTTGTTAAAAAACTTTGGGCATACATCAAGAAGAACAATCTTCAAGATTCTAAAAACCGTCGCAACATCAATGCAGACGCAAAACTTAAAGAAGTTTTCGGCGGCAAAACTACAGTTTCTATGTTTGACATGACGAAACTAGTTTCTAAACACCTTAAGTAGTCTCTGACTTACTAAGATGGAAAAAAGCCTGGGCATCCCCCAGGTTTTTTTTTGCCTTCGGGGCGGGTGATTGAAAAGCGGCCAGCTGACTGCGTTGTCGGGCCCGCACTTGCTCTCCGGCGTACAGGCGTACGCCTACGTGGCAGCGCGAACCCTCCGCCTTGCATCTGACCGCTTTTGAATCACCCTTCTGTTTTTTGTATCGCTTCTTTTTCTGGCTGGGCCTTTGGCCTCCGCTGGGTTCTAGCTCGCCTTTGGCGTCGCTAGGGTTTTCTTTCTGAGCATTTCTCTTTCGAAGCAAAGATTTGGAGCTATAGGAAGGGATTTTCTGGCCGGAGAGAGGCCTTCGTCGGCGCCACGATGGCGCGGACCGGGCGCAGCCCGGCGACGATTGAGCCCGGACGGCGTGCCGACCAGAGGCCTGAAAATCCCTTCCTATAGCTCCAAATCCCTCGCGTTACGACCTAGAGTAATAGTCAGAAAGGGCAATCCCGCCTTGGAAGCTTGAGGGGCTTGTGTTATACCTTCTGGCTATGGG
>JBJTMR010000218.1:0-6004 GCA_046070625.1 Bdellovibrio sp.
CTTTATTGTCAGGACCTCCATCGAGAGAGGTCAAATTAAAAAGCAAAAAAAACTATGCTCAGGACGGCGGAAAAACTAGAATATTTTTGCAACAGGAGTGTCTATGTCAGTCATCGTGCTTACCTCTGAACAAATTCGCGAAAAACTCATGCAAAAATCCTATGGGGCACAAGAAACCTATTTGGCGATGTATAGCAGTTGGTGGGGTGGAATTGTAAAGGACCCAGGCATGATGGTTGTGCCAGTGGACGATCATTTAGTTCACCGAGGTGATGGCGTATTTGAGGCGATCAAGGTTATCGACGGTCGTGTGTTTTTGATGGAGGATCACTTGTTGCGTTTGCAATCCTCAGCGGAGCAGATTGGTATTAAGCTTCCTGTAGATCTTGCTGAAATGAAGAAAATCATTCTCGAGACGACGGTTGCAGCCGGGGTGAACGATGCGGTCTTAAGGCTTTATGTCTCTCGCGGTCCTGGCGGATTCACCACGAATCCCTATGATTCGATTAGTTCTCAGATATATTTGATTGTGACCAGCCTGAAGCCATTGCCGGATGAAAAGTATAAAAAAGGCGTCAAGATTGCGAAAAGCCACGTGCCGCCGAAAGATCCCTGGTTGGCAAAAATCAAGACCTGTAACTATTTGCCCAACGTGATGATGAAAAAAGAAAGTGTCGATCGCAATTTGGATTTCACCATCGGAATTGATTCTGACGGGTATCTTCTGGAAGGCAGCACTGAAAACATTGTGATGCTTGATAAAAATAACATCCTGGTGCGCCCGTTCTTAAAGCAGATTCTTAAGGGAACAACCATGATGCGCACCTTTGTTTTGGCCGAAGAGCTTTTGAAGGCCGGTGTGATCAAGGGAATTGAAGAGCGCAATATTTCGGAGTCAGATCTTAAAGAAGCTCGCGAGGTCATGATGATTGGAACAACACTTGATGTGTTGCCGGTCACTGAATTTGAAGGGATGAAAATTGGATCCGGGGAGCAGGGAGATGTGTCGAAGCAGCTTTTGGCTTTGCTTCGCGAGGATATGAAAAAGGGGCCGAAATCGACCCCTTTAAAAAACTAAACTTCCAATTGGATCTTGTCCAACAGTTCGGGGTCGCTTAAAACGGCCTCGCCACCTTTGGCGATCGCAATCAATGGATTGTCAGCGATTCTTACGGCAAGGCGAACTTCATTTTGAATGCGCAAATCAAAATCGCGAATCAAAGCACCGCCACCAGCTAAAACTACGCCACGCTCGATAATATCAGAAACCAACTCCGGTGGAGTGTGTTCTAAAGCACGATGAATGGCGTTGATAACTTCTTGAATGCAAGAGTTCATCGCAAGGCCTACATCTTCAGAGCTCACTTCAAAGCTTTTGTTCATTCCTGTATCGGCATCGCGACCGGTGATGGTCGTCATGCGAATATCTTTTTTGGGAACCGCAGTCCCAATGGTCACTTTTAGATGTTCTGCTGTCGCATCGTTGATGATCAATTTTTTATAACGTTTAAAATAATCAATGATAGCATCGTCGATTCTATGACCACCCACGCGGGCGGCTTCACAATAAACGATGTCAGCCAGGGCGATCACAGCAACTTCCGTTGTGCCACCACCCATGTCGATGATCATGTTACCTTCAGCAGATTTAACGTTCAGGCCGGAGCCAATCGCTGCCGCCATCGGTTCGTCGATCAAGAAAACATCTTTAGCGCCTGCCGTTTTGCAGGATTCAATAACGGCTTTTTTTTCGACTTCCGTCACGCCATAAGGAAGAGAGACGATAATGCGAGGGCGCGAGTAAAGGGACTTAACTGCGGGCTGGCTGAGGAAATGCTTCAACATCACCTCAGTCGTTTCAAAGTCAGCAATGACTCCGTCGCGAATGGGTTTTTGTGGGAAGATATTGCCGGGATTGTTCGCCAATTTTTCTTTAGCGTCCGTACCTACGGCAATAACACGTTTGCGCCCTGGAGTTGTCTGTTGGTAGGCAATCAGAGAGGGTTCATTTAAAATGATCCCTTTGCCGCGAGCAGCAATCAAAGTATTTGCCGTGCCGAGATCCACGTAAAGATCAGCAGCCGTGCCGGCCTCATCCTTAAAAAACCATGATAGCATATTATTTACCGAATCCTTTGCTGCTTTCAAATGGGAATGTCGCGAAAACAGAGATGTAAGAATGTGACTTATTCAAATCAGCACCGATCTCCGCACCTAGCGTAACGACATTTTGCCATTCGTGGTAGTGGAATTCTGAACCAACTGCTAAATTTGAGGCCATGTAATTTTCTTCTTTTGTGTTGAAGTACGTAAATGGCAGGGCGACGTATGGCACAGTCAGGCCGTATTCGGTATCAAACTTTTTGCTTACCAATGGCGCGAACTGAAGTTGCAAAATGTTTTCGTCCTCTTCGCGGGCAAGGCCAGCCCCAAAACGAAGACCCATGGCCGGTTGATTGGCAACATCTGGGAAGGGAACCCATTTAACACTGGCGAACGAATTAAAATCAACAGTGCCTCCGCCTAGCAGAAGGCGAGCGCTGGTGGAGTCGTTGATGGGCGCATCGAAGAAGATATCGAAATTTGTCCCACTGTTTTTATTAGTGATAATTTGCGGCTCAACGCCGATTTGAAAAAGGTTTGGAGCAAGGATTTCTCCGGATTCCGCGATACTGATGTAAGCGTGCGCCGAGGAACTTAAAAAGAGACCTAAAACGATGTATTTAGCAAATTTCATTGGATAAAACCTTTCACTTCAAAAATGTTAACGATTCGTGAATCGTTTGACAAGACCTTGATCAGAAGAGACTCTAAAAGGGTGATGAAACTTCCCATTTCCCTTGCTGTAATTACTTTGAACGAAGAAGCCAACATTGAGCGTTGTATCCGCTCCGTGCCTTTTGCGGATGACGTTATCGTCGTGGATAGCTACTCCACAGATCGCACAAAAGAAATTGCTGAAAAATGTGGCGCCCGAGTTCTTCAAGAAAAATGGCGTGGCTTTGGTCCGCAGAAGGCTTTTGCGACCGAAAATGCCAAGAACTCCTGGGTGCTATCCCTGGATGCGGATGAGGCGCTCAGTCCGGAGCTTGCTCAAGAGATTATGGAAAAGTTCTCTTCTTTGGATTCCGAGGCGGGGTACTTAATTCCAAGAAAATCTTTTCATCTAGGTCGTTGGATTCTGCATGGCGGCTGGTATCCTGACTATCAGCTGAAGCTTTTCAATAAAGACAAATCCCGCTGGAATTCCGCATCTTTGCATGAAAAAGTAGAAGTCAAAAGAGAGCTTAAGTTGAGTTCTCCTGTTTTACACTGGGTGTTTAAAGATCTTAGTCATCAGGTCATCACGAACGATCGTTATTCTACTTTGGGGATGAGTCAGCTCGATGCCCAGGGGAAGCGATTTTCTTATTTCAAGCTTCTCACTAAGCCTCCGACAAAATTTATTGAGACTTATATTTTTAAAGGCGGAATTCTTGATGGCATGCCGGGGTTTATTATCTCGGTCGGTGCGGCTTATTCGGTCTTCCTAAAATTTGCCAAACTCTGGGAGCTTGAGCATGTTAAAAAGAATCGCAAATCTTAAAGTAACACTTTCTCTTTTGGTTCTTGTTGGCTCGTTGAATGCGGCCGCAGCTCCAAAGTATCCCTCTGTTTTAGAATGGCAGGGGGGCGTAAGTCTGACTGGGAAAGACGGCAAGAAAGTTCAAGTAAAGGGTAAGATTCCTTTGCAAGAGCAGGCCTTGTTTGAGACCTCTGATGAGGGTTCCGTGAAGGTCGCGATCGACGCTGAGCGTAGCTTTATTATTCTTCCTCATAGCGTCGTGTCCTTGCCAACGATTAGTTGGGAAGGGGGCGAGGCTCCGTTGATTATTTTGAAATCCGGATCTTTGCGCTGGCAGCAGGCAAGTAAAGACAAGGTGGCTTATAATGCGGCTTTGTCTTCGGATCTTTTTCAATTTATTCCGCCCGTGGGGGATTTTATTTTTGAGATGAATCCGGCCAAAGCCTATGCAGAAGTGAAAGTGTTAAAAGGGGTCATTGAATTTTCCGCCCTTAATGGAGACGAGTTCGCGCAAGTGAAGGCGGGTCATCAAGTGGGCTTCCAGGGAATGGTTGAGGGGAAAGAGATCGCCTATGACGTTCTTTTGCAGGGGCGTAAGATCCCTCGTGGCCGGTTGACTCCGGTGACAGCGATTTCAGCCAAAGAGCTTGCATCCTTTGATGGCGCTGAAAAAAAGCAAAAGAAGGCAGCGAGCTTGCGCAGATCCAAAGAAATGGCTGCGCGTGATTCTGAAGGCAAATCGGGCGCGATTTGTGCCAAGCCTGCGGGTCGGTTTAACGAGTGCGTGTGGCAAAAGGTTGGGAAGTCCGATGGAGCCTGTCAGCGTCGCCGTTGCAACGCCAATGGTGTTTGGGCTGAAGAAACGACGGTTGATGCCCAAAAACCTGGCACCAACTGTAAGGCGCAGCCGGTCGTAGCTCCTTGTGATTACTAGGGATATTGCCATTTTATTGACCAAACCCGCTAAAAAATTAATTTTCGTATTTTTTTGACCTTGCACTTTAAGAAGGGAAGTTCTATAAAAGTTCTTCCTTTGTGGTGGCCGTAGCTCAGTTGGTAGAGCATCGGATTGTGATTCCGAATGTCGCGGGTTCAAGCCCCGTCGGTCACCCCATTTTTCTCGCCTGGAAAAATGGCCGAAAATTCCTAAAAAACTAAGTATACGAAATGCCTCAGAACCTAGAATCAATGGGTTAGACAGGCTATTTTCAGCATTCGGGACGCCAAGGGACTCACAGGGACCCTGTTGGGCTGACTTGGGCTGACTTTGGGCTGACAGTTTTTCGACCTTAAAAAAAATCACTCATCTTTTTATCCATCTCGCATTTTTCCTTCCTTGGGGACCAGGCCCGCCCTGTAAACCCTTGAAAGGACTGGGAAGGGCTGACTGGCTCGTTTCCTTTTTCCTGCTGACCACCCGCCCTCTACGAGGTCAGGTGGTCAGCAGCGGAAACTCACCAGTCAGCCCAAACTCAGCACAGAAATCAGGGCGGGCCTTTTTAACTTTTAAGGGGGTCAGGGATGCAATTAGCATTGAGTGGGGTATTAGAAAATGCCCAAGAAAAAAGCAAATCAACAAAAGCAGTGGTTTTAACAGATCGGGATTTTGAGGTTCTAGAATTCATCATGGATATGAAATTCGCCGGGGTGGATGAGGTGTTTGAAAAGTTCTTTAAAAGGACACTTTCAAACGAGCCCGCAAAGAGTTCCTTGTGGGCCAAGAAGCGTCTGATGCAACTCGAACAGGGTAAGTTCCTTAAATCAGTTAGACCCTTCTCAGAGCCCGTTAGGTGCTTTACGACGACGTTCAAAGCGTACTATGCGCTGACACAATACAACCCCGAGAAATTCGTCAGTAAACCTACGGGAGGATTCGATCAACGCACTTTCAATCACGACCGTGGTGTTTTGCGCGCGCGATTGTTTCTAGACTCTTTGGGAAAAGTTAACTCCTGGAACTCGGATCGTAAACTCAAGTCCTCGACGGAGTTATCTGGCGGCTTAGCGGTTCACTACATTCCCGATGCCATCTATGTCGATCCGGATGGTGTGAGAGTTGCCTTTGAACTTGAGATCGCGGTTAAGGCGAAGAGTCGCTATCAGGACAAAATCAAAAAGTATGTGCAACTTATGCGCTCAGTAAATCCCCAACATAAGGTTTTTGATCGGGTGCAGTTCGTTTGCGCCAAAGATACCGTCGCCAATTTCTTGATTAAAGAAACACGCATCTATGGGGAGCTTTTTCAAATCCTCACCGTTGACGAATTTCAATCGCTGAAGGCGGAGGTATAGAATGGAAAAGTTAAAATCTAGCAGTGAATTGTATTGCGGCGGTGGCGGCGGACTAAAACCCGCCGAGGTCCCAACGGTGGTAACACCTCGACCGAAAAGACAACCCGTGGCCGGAGAAAGAGTTGTGCTTGGAAAAGTCAGCGGCTC
>JBJTMR010000219.1:0-4545 GCA_046070625.1 Bdellovibrio sp.
TAACTTTTAACGGATTTAGAAGTTCAGAAATTGCAACGTTTTGAAAGGATGCAACAATGAAAAAATTATTAGCAATCGCAGCGACTCTTGCAGCTAGCTCAGCTTTCGCAGGTGTTAAATTGGAAGTTCGTTCTGATTATATCAACACTCCAGCTTACGATGACAACACAGGTGCTGAAGTAGCTTCTACTTCTGTATTCACTCCAGTAGTTGCTCGTCTTTACCTTTCTGGTAACGTAGGCGACGCACAAATTGATTCTGGTTGGAATCTTCGTGCATTCACTCCAGAGTTTCAACAATCATCTGCAGGTGGTGCAGGAGCGCATACAACTCTTAGCAAAACTATGACAGTTGATAAGTTCGTTGATCACTTGTGGATTGCTAAATCTATGGGCGACTGGACTTTCAAAGCTGGTAAATTGGAAAACAACACTGGCGGCTTTGAGCATGCTAAAGTTGTTCACGGTGACACTTACTTGACTTCATTGGCAGCTGGCGGCGTTGGTGGCGACACAAACACAGGTACAGTAACAACCCCTGAAAATGCTTCAGGTGTTTCTGCTGCTTACACGATCACTCCAGAGCACAAATTGGAATTCCAATTGTTGAACTCTACTAATGGTCAAACTATGGTAGCTGGCGAATTGTCTACTGATAAACGCCACAACATGGGTCTTGCTTACATGGGTTCATTCTTGAACAAAATGATCCAAGCTAACATCAGCTACATCATTGGTTCTGGTGACACTATTAACATCGGTACTGACGCAACAACTAATCATGAACAAAACTTCATGAGCGCAGGTCTTCGTTTCCTTCCAATGGAAAACTTGACTCTTGATGTTGATTACCTTGCTAACTCTGATAAAACAGCTGCTGGTAAAGCACAAACGAACTCTACAATCCTAGAAGCTCGTTACGCTATGGGTATGTACACTCCAGTATTCAAATACGAAATGTCTACAGATAAAGACAAAAACGGCGACGACAACTTCAAACGCGATGCTTGGGCATTGGCTTTGGAAGTTGCTCCTAAAGCTGACGAATCTTTCCGTTACCACGTAGCTTACGCTTCTGTTAAAGACAAAGATTTTGCTGCAGCAAATACATCTGATGTTACTCAAAACGTAATCACAGTTGGTATTAAATACGCTGGCGACATCGCTAAGTAATTGATTCTCTCAACATAAGAAACTAAAAAGCCCAGGGAAACCTGGGCTTTTTTTATTTGTAAACTCTAAAAGTGTTAAGAAATTTTAGCGAAGCTTCGCGATCTGCGCTTTCGCAGTCACAATCACGGCAGACAAGTCCCGATCCAATTGCTCAGCTTTTGTTTTGTCGAACTGGTTATCCAAGGCACGAGCCTGAATCACTGCAAAATCATATGTCTGTCCCAAGTCCGTCAAAAGATGTCCAGAATCCTCAATGTCATGAAGTTGATCCTGCAAAGTCCACAATTCATTGATCTGCACTTGCAAAGAGGTCTTCGTGGTTATGTGAGACTCTTCGCCCGTTGTTGCCATAGCTTTTACCGAACCCAAAAGCATAATAATCGCCATCGCCAACATAACTTTCTTTTTCATGAACTCTCCCAAGTTAAAGGACCTTGAATAAGTATGATTGCGAAGCTCGTACCAAACTCATTTCGATTAAGTTAGATTTGAATGCACAACCCTTCTACATAGGCCAAATAGGGGCAAGCAGTCTCATTTTAAGGCGCAGTAGTTGTGTTCTTAAGCCCTTTATTTTTATCCGGATTTCAACTTTTCTTAAGGCTCGGCTGCTGTTTCTAGCGACGGTGGCAAGGACTCATTTTTTGCTAAACCACTGAAATAATAGAATAAATTTGTAAGTATATACAATAGCATACGTTTGGTGTATTATGGATTATCAGTGGGACGAGAGAAAGGATTTCTCTAACTACAAAAAGCATGGGGTTACGTTCGAAGAAGCTAAAACAACGTGGTTTGATAAGCGTGGCATCGAGTTGTTCGACCCCATTCACAGTGTAACGGAAGATAGATTTTTGCGAATTGCATATTCGATGCTGGGGAGATTGCTTCTGACATCGTTCATTGAGCGGAATGAGGGTGCAGTTATTCGAATAATTTCTAGTCGTGAGGCTACCAAGCAGGAAAGATTAATTTATGAAGAAAGAATATGACCTAAAGAAAATGAAGGTAAGAAGTGTTGGCCGACATGATCCAGAGGTAGTAAAAACGCCAATTAGCATTCGGTTGGACACTGTCGTTTTGATCAAACTTCGAGAGGAGGCTTACCGGGCCGGTGTCCCGTATCAGACATTTATTTCGAGCATTTTATATCAGTATGTTTCAGGCGCACTAGTTGAAAAGAAAAGTGAGAAGGCTCGACAAGAGATTCGTGAAATAATCCGAGCTACTTTGGAAGAGCTTGAAAAATAGTTACCAAAAAAGCCCAGGTGTCCCTGGGCTTTTGATTTTAAGAATCTATTTATCTTTCTTCGGTTGTTCCGCCGGAATTTC
This sequence comes from Bdellovibrio sp., assembly GCA_046070625.1. Classification (GTDB taxonomy): domain Bacteria; phylum Bdellovibrionota; class Bdellovibrionia; order Bdellovibrionales; family Bdellovibrionaceae; genus Bdellovibrio. Next base: position 2,505 of record JBJTMR010000219.1, read on the forward strand.
AAAGTAATCTGGCATCACAAAGTCGACAGTGAACGGGTATTTGTAAGACTTGTAAGCGCCGATTTTCGGGCGGCCTGCATTGATGTATGCTTCATCCCAAAGGGCGGCAAGTAAAACAGCGCCACGAGCAAGGTCTGTCACGACAAGTTTGTTCAACTTTTTGAAAACCACAGAAGCCGGCTTTCTTTCCGCTGGAGTTTTAAGCTCCATGCCTCTTTCTTTCACTAAGGTAGAAGGCTTGATAACGGGATCAAGTTTCAAGATTTTCGGAATCTCTGCCGTAGAAATAAGGGATAGCGCCTTCATTTTTTCCACGACGGTTTTTGGCCTCAAGAAAGACGGATTTTTCATGCTGCGCGCTTCTTTAAGCACCAGGCAATCAAGGTCCCCATCGAATTCCCCAACAATGCCGTCTTCAAAGTAAGCATGGATGCCACCGTGACCCACAGCCCAACCATCGTAATCTGCCGTGGTGTGGAAAGGTTGAGACGTGTCTCCAACGAAGTGACCCATCAAGCCCATGTCTGTCACCATTTGGTAAGCAAGTTTGTTGTAAGGGAAGTTTTCGTCTTGTTCTTCTTTGAAGTTAGACGGCATTTTTGCCGCCGCAAAGTCTTTTCCCAGTCCAGAAATACGACGAGCAAATTGATCGGCTCTCCACCAAGCAGAACCAAATTCTGTCGGGATATTCTTGATAGTGCTGCCATCTTTTTTGAACTTATTTTCTTTGCCCGTGTATTCAGTCACGATTTTTACGTAATCCGTTGGAATATCTTTCGCAGCCAGACCGATAACTTCTGTATCGATAAAGTGAGCGGGGCTGCCGTATTTTGCGGCGTCGCCACCAAGACTTTTCCAATAAAAGTCAGGAATGTTGCACAGGTGACCCATCATTTGTGGTTTGTTGTGAAGGTATTCTTGAAGACCTTTTTCTTTAACGAGGAAGCTGGCAGTACGGCAAATGGAATCATGGCCGCGGCCACCCCAACCGAATGCCGCTGACGACAGCAACAAGATGGAGACAAAAATAGTTTTCATAAACACTCCTTTTTAAAGTTCTTTCCCTAAGGCTTTTGGCGGTCGACTGGCGCCGATGAATCCCGCTAAAGCAATGATGGTCACGATGTAAGGTAAAATTTGAACAAAATGCACGGGGATTTCAATGCCACCTAGTTGCACTCCTTGTAGACGGATTTGCATGGCATCAGCAAAGGCGAAAAGCAAACACGCTAAGAATGCTGGCAGGGGCTTCCATTTACCAAAGATCAAAGCCGCCAGAGCCATAAAGCCACGACCACCGGTCATCATTGGTGAATAAGAAGATGCCAGGAATAAACTCAAACTTGCCCCACCCCAAGCGGCAAAAGCTCCGCTTAAAGTCACGGCGGCCCAGCGAACTTTGCGCACGCTGACCCCGCTGGCCATCAAAGCTTCCGGGTGTTCGCCGGCAAACAACAACCATAAGCCAGAGCGGGAACGCTTTAGCCAGAAAGTTAAAAGAGCCACTAAAATTAAAGCCATCAGCAGGGGCTCAAAAGTGAAACGATCTTCTACTTGTAAGGAAGGCGTGGAACCTGTGGAGTTAAAAAGAATTTTAGTGATAAACGGAATCACACCCATCACTAAAAGATTAAATGCCATACCTGTGACGATTTGGTCTGCGCGCAGTTCGATCACAAACAGGGCATAAAGAGCACCAATCATTAAACCCGCAACCAGAGCGGCGATCCAGCCCATCCATGCTGAGGCGGAATAATATCCAGCCACGGCGCCAACGAAGGCACCCACTAACATAAAACTTTCTAATGCGACATTCACGACACCCGAGCGTTCGCTCATCATTCCGCCCATAGAGGCAAAAATTAAAGGAGTCGCCAAACGTAAAGTTGCAAGAGCTAAAGCAAACAGCATCAGCGCAAAGTCCATTTAGCCCTTCTTTCTGCGGGAACGAACCCATTGCCAATAGCCGCTTGCGGCGACGCCTAAAATAATTAAGGCCTGAATGATGCGTGAAAAATCACGCGTGATCGTCGTCGTTTCC
>JBJTMR010000220.1:0-14776 GCA_046070625.1 Bdellovibrio sp.
ACCATAGATGGTCTGCCCACTTGAATCCGTATCTTCGTTAGCCGGACTAAAATATGAAGCCGAGCATCCAGAAAATGTGTAGGTTCTTGGTGTCAAGTCGGCGACAACAATCGTGTAAACGCCACCATTGACCATATTATTAAGTGCGATCGTTGAGCCACCCACACTTGCCAGATAATGGATATTACTGAGCGATAAATCGACCGCGCCGCCAGTGGCAATAGTGTTCGTCGTTGAAATGACAGATCCTGCCACGGTTAGTTTTGCAGAGGTCGTACTTGCACCAATGGCCACAGCACCGTTGGATTCAACGCGCATTCGTTCCGCACCGCTGGTACTTACGGCAAAAATATTTGCGCCTGGTGAGTATATTCCGTTAGCCGTATCACCAGAAAATGTGATCCCCGGCGCCGCGGCTGTACCTGCCACTGTACGCAATACGCCCGACATCGGAACGCTTCCGTTGGCTTTGAAATCACCAATAGGAATATCTGCAGTACAAACAATTCCGCCCGTGCCATCAGCCGTACACATTTTTCCTGATGTTAAACCAGTCAAACCAACTAAGGGAATATTTCCGGAAAGAGCACCCGTATCAAGCACGGCTGACGTGCCTAATCCCAAATTAGTTCTTGCTGCCGCAGCGGAGGTTGCCCCCGTACCGCCATTAGTAATCGGCAAAGTTCCAGAAGTAATTTTCGCCGCAGAAATATTTGGAATCATATTTACTGCAAGCAAGCCACTGCCGTCGAGTTTGGCAATTTTATTTGCATCCCCAGCGCCACCGGCTGTTCCTGAATTTAATGTTAATGCGGGATTCGGGGAAGCCACCGAAACACCAATATCACTATTTGCAGATGAAACGCCGGTCACTGTCCCACCGGTTCCTGTTGCCGCAATTGTAATTCCGCCAGCAGAATTCGTGATCGTCACACCGGCCCCAGAAGTTATATTCGCCAATGAAAATCCAGAACCGTCTCCGATCAATATTTGACCATTTGCCGGAGTCCCCGTGTAAGTAGCCAGTTTGTTTCTTGAGGCAGAACTGTTCGTCCAATAAATATTGGAACCATCACTTTCGACATTTCCACTGACCATCGCAGTCGTTAAGGTCCCCGCAGGAATTCGCAATGGTGACAAGGTGGTCGTCCCTGTTGCCAAGGTCAACATGCCCGTCATGGTGCCCCCAGCCGCCTGCAAATTCCCACTAAGACGAGAGTCGTTCCCCTGAACAACAGTTCCCGCAGTCGTTCCAAAATCGGGAACTAACGCGCCCGCAGTAACCTTTAACCCAGCCCCTAGTGCAAGACCAATGTTCCCCGCCGTCACGTTAATGGGGTCCGTGGTCCCCAAGGCCGTATAACTGCCCGCCGCAGTTCGCTGAATAATTCCCGTGGTAGCAATACCAGAAAGCCCACTTAACTCTGAAGACCCAGCTTGTTTACCATTAAATAAAGTCCAATCAGCCGAAGTCAGATATCCATTTGCAGAAGATGTCGCTACCGCAATACCCACCGTAGGGTCTGTCGCCGTTCCCGCGATTATTATGGGATTTCCCGCCGTCCCCGCCTTGGTGACACTGGTTACGGTCCCACCACTTTGTGCGGGAAGATTTGAAGGCGTCCACTGGCTGCCATTCCACATCAACACTTGATTCGTATTTGGCGAGCCACTGCCCACTGGGAAGTTTTGCAGGGCCACGACTTTTGAAGCCCCAATAGATCCCGTGACATCCCCAACCAGACCCACGTTGATCGCGCGACATTCAAATTTATCGGTTGCAGAGTTCCAGTACATGGATTGACTGGCTGTACACGCTGCTGATGCAACGTAACTATCGAAAGTGTCCTTCGCCATGAAATCATCTGCCGTTTTCGAACCTAACGTTTGCGCTGATTGCGCATAGGCCGCAAACGGAACAGAACGAATTTCAATATCTGAGGAAATAACATTCCAACCAACGCCATCATGAAACTGTACTCTCAGGATACGGGTGTGCCCCGCAACGGGAGTATAAGAACCACTGACTTGATTGCTGGCATCACCACAATCTAAGGTCGCGCTATTATCAAACACGCTTAGGATACTTTTTGTAGGATCTAACGGAAAGAGCTTAGTTCCTGTCCCCATCGGCACATCAAAAACACCTTTGGAATTAACCATATTGACGCCATTTTTTTGTTCCCGATAAATAACACAAGATCCATTTGGATTGGTGATCTCAAATAGAAAGCTGACATTGTTATGCTCAAGAGGCGTGCCATCACTTTTCAGGATACGCCCCTGGTAACTAAGGCTTTTCGGTGAAGCCTCCCCAGCCAACGAAAACAACATAATAAGTAAAATGAGCCCCGGACCCAACCAAGAGGCAAAAACTTGCGTTCTCTCTACGTCTTGTTTCATATTTACTCCGCTCAAATAACGTTCTGACACATTTTCTTATCGGTTCGTCGGGACAAGACTTCTAACTTATGTGCGATATTCACGTTTTTTTTCACGTTTGTAATATTAAATGTCTCATTTCAAGACACGGAAACCCTCAGACCTCGAGCTATTCAGTATGTTCCTAGTTCATCCGATTCAATACCGATAGGAGAACCTCCATGTTGGCATTGATATTTGTGATCATCATTGGCCTGGTCATACTTTTTATGGCCGTGTCTGTTTACAACAGTCTGGTTAGTTTAAAACAACAAATAGATCGCGCCTGGGCGAACATTGAGGTGGTCCTGAAGCAACGTTTCGACGAAATACCTCAGTTGATCGAGGTCATCGAACAGTATGCCTCCTATGAACAGAACACGTTAAAAAAAGTCATAGAAGCTCGAAATCAATTTGTTTCCGCAAAATCAATGGAAAATAAAATTGCAGCGTCTAACGAGATGTCTTTAGCTCTGCAAGGAATTGTTGCTTTGGGTGAAGCCTATCCCGAATTGAAAGCGAACAGCTCTTTCGTGCAACTTCAAGGACGGATTTCAGAGCTTGAAGGATTGATTGCAGATCGCCGCGAGTTTTTCAATGAAACTGTCACGAACTACAACACCCGAATTTATCAAATCCCCGATATGTTCTTTGCTCGCATGCTTGGCTATTCGGAGAAACTTTTGTATCGCCCACCAACGTCAGAAACCACCCGTCCATCACTAAAAATGGATATCGGATAGGCGGCCATGGTCTTCGTTGAAGCGTCAACGCACAACAATGGCACTCTGAAGCTTATTACCTTCTGCTTGATCATTGGGGGAGTGACTCTTTATAGAGGACTCAGAAAATTTCTGACCAAAAGAAAAGTCGAAGACCTTGCCCTTAGTAAAATCACCTCCGCGGCGCAAGGTCTGATCGAGATTGAAGGCCAAGCCTGGCCCACGGCTCTAAGAAAATGCATAGACGGACGACCCGTCTGTTTTTGGAGTGTTCAGGTTCAAGAATATAGATCTTCCGGCAAGAACTCCAAGTGGGAAACCGTCTACACCTTTGAGACCTCAGACGACTTCCTGGCATTAGACGACACGGGAGCCTGCCTGATCCAACCCCTAAGTGCGCAACTGGAAATCTCAGAAACGATCATTCCAAAAAACAAGATGTCGGAATTACAACTGTCTTTCCTGAGCGACTCTTTGCCATTGGCGGCACGGTACTTTCAAGGAGGCGGAGGAATTTTCGGATCTTTATTTGAAAACAATGTCCGCCTTATAGAAAAGAAAATTTTGGCTGGCGCCCCGATTTATGCCCGAGGGCATTTTTACACGACGACAGAACATACCCACGCTGTCGCCATCGGAGATATCAACTCCTATAAGAATCAAATCAAGAAAGTCACTTCTGCGAACTACCAAAAAGTTATGTTCGACTCCAACCGGGACGGAAAAATCTCTGAAGAGGAACTTCGCAGCGGCCATTCGGCGGCAGCCAATATGTTCATGCGCCGAGACGATGTGCAGTCTATTAAAATTGCTGGTAAAATCACATCCGCTTCAGAACATGGATTGATTATCGCTGATATCTACCAGAAATATTTGATAGCCCGTATGAGCCTCTCTAGTCTTGTGCAAATTTGGGGAGGCGTCGCAGCCCTAGGGATTGGGTTTTATTTTCTGTCTTTGTATCTGACGCACCAACTGTCTTAAATTGATACGCCTGATACTAAACTAGTCCTTCAAAACGTTACACCTCGACATAAATCTGCCGATAAGCCCCTTGAGGAAAGGGGAACTTTCATGTTTTCTCGCAGAATGACCTTGGCCATCGGTGGTGTTGTCGTGCTCTTTTTTGGAGGCCTCGGCGTTTATCTCTATGCAACAGAGTCCAACTCCCCTTCTCGCAATCAAAGTTCGACAAAAAAAGATAGCAACCGTCTTTTCGAAAATTCATCAATCACCTCGCAAACCGAAAAAGTGATCGACGAGCCCAGCGCTCTGTTCAATGATCCCGCGATCAACCAAGCTTGGGGTTTGAAAAAATCCGATGCGGCTCGTGCGTGGTCTGTCACGAAGGGCAGTAAAAACGTGGTCGTTGCTGTTATCGATACAGGTATTGATGAACACCACGAAGACCTTACTGACAATCTTTGGGTCAATCCCGGCGAATCCGGCAAAGACTCCCAAGGTCGCAACAAAGCCAGCAATGGTATTGATGACGACGGCAACGGCTTTATCGACGACGTTCATGGGTGGAACTTTGTTTCTAACAACAACAAACTTGACGACAACCACGGTCACGGAACTCACATCGCCGGGATCATTGGTGCGGAAGCTGGCAACGGCAAAGGTATCAGTGGGATTTCACCTCAAGTCAGCTTGATGGTCCTAAAATACTATGACCCTAAAGTGCCGAACACGGACAATCTAAAAAACACCGTGGCAGCGATGAAGTATGCCGTTAAAATGGGCGCCCGAATCATCAACTATTCCGGTGGTGGAACTGAATATTCTCAAGAAGAACACGACGCGGTTCAGGAAGCAGAACGCAAAGGTGTCCTGTTTGTCGCCGCTGCGGGGAATGAACGCTCTAATTCGGACCAACACCATTACTACCCGGCCGACTATAAATTAAGAAACATTATCTCGGTCACCGCGATTGATCCCACCACACAGGTTTTGAATTCTTCAAACTATGGCGTGGAAACAGTGGATATCGCAGCCCCAGGACAAAATATCTTGTCTTGCCTGCCAGGAAATTCTTACGGATATATGACAGGAACATCACAAGCCACTGCCTTCGTTTCAGGAGCAGCAGCCTTGATCATGGCCAACAAGCCAGCATTTTCGAACGAAGATGTGAAAAAGTACATTCTTTCCACCGGAGATGCACAAACTCAATTGGCTGCGAAAACTCGTACATCACGCCAGCTAAACCTTTACAAGGCTCTGACGATCTTGGATCAAGGGGTTTCTGCATCGGGCATTATGACGGTGAATGTCGACAGCATGAAAAAACTAGGCGCAGATCCGAATGAAGCTCCTGCGGGAAGAGCCGCCAACGAAGTCAGCGCTTTTGGTCGATCCTTGATCGATGCCATTGGCAAGTCTTCTAAAACTCGCGTCGGTACCAAAGGTGGATCAGGTGAAGGATTCTAAGCCCTCGCCTGCAAGCTTTATTCAGTAAAATCAGACCAGGATAGTTGGCCACGAACGATAATAATCAATCCCGCGGCCATACAAGCCAATGCTACACCCACACCTACAAGGTTGCGGTGGCCCAGACTTAGAACGCCCCACAAAATCAACAAGGCACTTAAAGCAAAAGGACCGATGAAAACCCACTTCATCCATTTCGGACGATCACTGGCCTTCACAGAATCTTTCACGACAGGCTTTTGCGCCAGAGTGACCATCATCAGGGAATTCACTTTCGCAATCATTTGATCGCACAAAGCATCGCCCCCTTGGGCTGCCTTAATTTCTTCATACTTCATGATGGCAAAGCGATGCGCATCAAGGTCCACGCAGCTTCTGATGAACTCATCATGAAGCTCGGAGTTTTCAAAGTTTTCCAAAACGTTTTTCCACTTACGCACTAAGCTTGGCTGCGCACGCAGGGAAGCATCCAGAGGCAAGCCTTCCAGACGCTCGAAAAGAACGTGGCAAGAATAACATTCATGAGCGCGGCGCCCATTCAAAGCCCCACACTTAGGGCAGGATTTCATTTCCTGCTGCCCCAGCGGCTCCTTTGGCGCCACTGTAGCCTCAACCACAGCTTCTTGCTGTGTTGCAGCACGCGGTTTTGCGGAAGTATTAGGCACCACAAAAGTTAAAACGTTGTTCGCGTCTTCAGGAGGATACTCGAAACCAAATCGAGACTCACAGGACATGCACTGGAATACAGGAGTGTCGGAGTGAACTTCTTCACTCTCAACTTCGTACAATTTAGCGCATGACGGGCATCGAACTTTTAATTTCACGTGGACTCACTCACTCTTTGTGTTACTAATACCATGATGAAGAGATGGATACAAATATTCAAGCACAAAGCCTACGATTTACGTTGGGCATTACTCTCTGGAATTTTAGTCGGCACAAGCTACATCCCCTTCCCTCCTTGGGCTTTACTTTTTTGTTACGCCCCTCTGTGGATCTCAGTGACTTCTCGAACTAACGAAACGGTCTCTGTCAAAAGAGCACTCTGGGGTGGCTGGCTGACTCAGTTCACTCTGTCAGCTATCGGCTTTCATTGGATCGCCTACACCTCCCACGAATTCGGATCGCTACCTTGGTCAGTCTCCATAGTGGCCTTGCTGCTTTTTTGCGCGTTCATGCATCTGTATGTCCCTGCTGCTGCAGGTTTGGGAGTTTGGCTGCAACGTCGATTCGCGCTGAGCCAAATTCAAACGATCTTCAGTATTGCGCTTCTTCACAATTTGCTTGAGCGCGTTTGGCCCGTCATCTTCGATTGGCATCTTGGCTACACTTTGATTTGGGCCAAGATTCCCGCCTATCAATGGGCCGACGTCATTGGTTTCCAAGGACTTTCTGCGGTCATTTTATTGCTGAATGCTTGGTTGGCCACGATTTGGCTTAAGCAAATTGAAACCAAAAAAGCGCTTCTGCATATCGCCGCCATTTTTTCTTTCGTTGCGATTTTTGTGATCAGTGGAATTTACCACGCGGAACCTTGGAATCGCTTCGACCGAGAAGTAAAAGCCACTGTCATTCAGGCGAACATCGGCAACTCTGACAAAATTGCTGCCGAGCGCGGTCGTGGTGCTCAAGACTTTATCACGCGTAAATTTACGACGATGACCCAAGAGGCTTTCGTCAAGTTTCCGGAGACTGACATTTTTGTTTGGCCCGAAACGGCGTTCCCCGATTACCTGGATCAACGACTTTTAAATCGTCCCCACGCACAGACACTGGTTCAAGGACTCAACTCTGTCGCCAAACCCATTCTGACCGGAGCTTACTCCCGAGACGAGCGCATCGATGGTCGTCGTGATCAAGCGACCTATAATGCTCTTTTTCTGATTGATGGCCAAGGCCACAGCCTTGATAGACCTTATTGGAAAACAAATCTTTTGGCCTTCGGCGAATACTTGCCCTTCAGCGAAACTTTTCCGATCTTGCTAAAATGGCTGCCTTTTATTTCTAATTTCGGCCGCGGCCCGGGCCCTTCGGTTCTTACTTGGAATACTGAAGGAGAAACCGTTCGCTGGGGCGGACAAATTTGCTATGAAGGCTTAGATCCCGCTTTTTCTAGAGGCTTGGCCACGGAAAATTCCGACATCCTGGTTAACGTCACCAACGACTCCTGGTTTGGAACAAACTTTGAACCGTTTCAGCATCTGTACATGACCATTGCACGTGGTATCGAAACTCGTCGTCCCCTTTTGCGTTCAACGAACACCGGAATTAGCACTGCAATGTTGGCAAATGGTGACATTCTACAACAATCTCCGATTCATGAAGAATGGTCTGGGGAATTCGCTCTAAAATATCTCAAAAACGCTCCTCAGACTGCCTATGTATTATGGGGCCACTGGGATTGGGTTTTGGTTTTAATTAGTCTGCTTGCTATTGTTCTAACAGGAGCCCTTCATGCAAGATCTCGTCGTCCTTGATTGGATTGAAATTCTTGAAAAAGTAAAATCCCACGCCACCAGTGAGGCTGGACGCGAAGCCATTGCTCTGATGAAGCCTTTGGATACACCAGAGCAAGCCTACCTTAGCTTCCAAGAAATTGCTGATGCCACGGTGGTGTTAAACCAAGGCATTCGCCCATTCACACAAAGTTTAGATCTTTATTCGACCTGGATTGGGCGCCTTAAGAAAAAGGCCGTTCTAAAAACCTTGGAACTTAAAGACGTCCGCAGCTTTTGCATGGAAGCCTTGGCCTTAAAGGAAGCTCTTCAGCCGATCGAAAATAACTGGTCACAAAGAATTTCTCGCAGCCTTTTTGATGCCGAGGAACCACTGTCGGCAATTGATCAGGTTATCACGGGCAGTGGGGATATCCGCTCCGATGCCAGCGAAACTTTATACAATCTTTTTAAAGAAAAAGAACGCCTGGCTCGCGAAATCCAAAACACCCTCGATCGTTTGGTTAAAGATCACCAAATGGAAAACGTTATTCAAGACAAGTACGTCACCACTCGTGACGGTCGTTGGGTGCTGCCCGTAAGAAGTGGCATGCAAAGCCGTCTGCCCGGCGTGCTTCACGGATCTTCGCAATCCAAGCAAACGGTTTTCATCGAACCTGAAAAAGTCATTCCGACCAACAATCGTCTGCGCCAAGTGGAAGCAGAAATTGAAGACGAGATTGAAAGACTTTTAACGGAACTATCCCACTATCTCTCTGGACAATCGATGGAGATCGAGTCCGCGCGAATCTTGATGGAAGAAGCGGATCTGCGTTTTTCTCAAGCGCAGTTTACAAATTTAGTCCAAGGCCACCCGATTGAATTTTCCACGGACGCCATGGAGCTGATCGAAGTTCGCCATCCCTTGCTTCAGCTTGCCGGCAAGAAAGTAGTTTCCAACACAGTTTTACTGGAAAACAGAAAAAGCATCCTGCTGCTCAGTGGACCCAACGCCGGTGGTAAGACGGTCTTGCTAAAATCCCTTGGCTTGGCCGCACAAATGGCTCGCTGTGGTTTACCCATCTGTGCCAGCGAAACTTCTCGCCTGCCATTCTTTAAAGATATCTTGATTGGCATTGGCGATTCCCAAAGCGTAGACGAAGAACTCAGCACCTTCGCCGCTCATTTGAAAATTTTGAGCAAGGCTGCGTCGGTTAAAGGCCATGGCAATTTGATCCTAATCGACGAAATTTGTGGATCTACCGATCCGGAGGAAGGCAGCGCCCTGGCCCGTGCTTTCATTGAATCCTTTTCTGACAACGAAGTTTTCGCAGTCGTCACTTCCCACTTAGGACCTTTGAAGTCTGGGTGGACTGAAGAAAGTCGCGTTCTGAATGGCAGTATGGAATACGACCCTAAAACCGGTCGCCCGACATATCAATTCCTTGCGGGCATTCCGGGGGACTCTTTAGCCATTCAAACTGCGAAACGCGTGGGCGTCGCCCAAGCGATTGTTCAACGAGCGAAAGACGTGTTGGCGCCAGCAACCCGTGCTCGCCTTGAAGGACTTGAACAGATTGAACAGCTCAAGGCTGATATCAACATTCTGCAAGATCATCTTCGCAAGGAAACCAAGAAGGCCCTGGAAACTAAGAAAAAATACGAAGGCCTTCTAGAGCAATTCAACAAAGACAAAGACGAGTGGCTGCAAAGAACTCTGAAAAAAGCCGAACGCAAAGTCGAAGAAGCCATTGCACAAGCTAAAGTGGCTGAAACCTTTAAGCGCCACACCGCTTTACAAGAAATCAAATATCAACTGCCAGAGATTGTAAAAGCGAAACCCGTGATTCAAGCGGGCGCCCCAACAACCGCTGAAGAGTTTGGCAAAAAATTCCCGCCAGGATCTAAAGTCTTTGTGGCGAATCTAAATCAAGACGGCATTATTCAAAGCACACCGAACTCTAAAGGTGATGTGATGATTTTGTCTGGCTCTGTCCGTTTGCAATTAAACTGGCAAGATTTACGACCTCCCGGGAAACCGCAAAATCCGACATCTCAACTGATCAGAAAAGGCTCCAATGTTTCTGTCGCTTTGGCGGATGAAGATCGCACTTTGGATCTGCGCGGAAAAACTGTAGAAGAAGCACTTTCAGAACTTGAAGTAGCCTTGGATAAAGCTGCCACAACTCGCGAAGATCGCTTGAAGGTCATCCATGGTCATGGGACAGAGGCTTTGAAAAAAGCGGTTCGAACTTATTTGTCTCGATCCGTGTACGTGAAAAAATGGAAAGCGGGATCTCCAGAAAGTGGTGGCGATGGCATCACTTGGGTTGAAATCGGCGAAGCTTAGTTCCACAAGAGCTCAACAGGAGGCCCTGTGAACAGTTACTACATCGCCAGTTGGGTTCTGGAAAAAGTTCTAGCGATTTCCTATTTCGTCGCGTTTCTTTCTTTGTCCACGCAGGTATTGGGTCTCTATGGAAAACAGGGGATCTTGTCTATTGATCATCTGCTTAATCTTTTGGACAAAGAATTAGGCGCGGATCGTTTTCTGCATTTACCTTCGGTCTTTTGGTTTCTTTCTACGGATACCGCCCTTAAAGGCATTTGCCTTTTGGGAATGACGGCTGCGAGCCTGGCCTTTTTGGGATTCAGCCAAAGTTGGATGTTGTTACTGTGCTGGGTCTTTTATTTATCCTTCGTCAGCGTAGGGCAAATATTTTTATCCTATCAATGGGACAGCTTGCTTTTAGAGCTGGGCTTTTTAGGGATCTTCTTTGCTCCGCTAAAAATTGAATGGACGCCTTTACTGGGCTATCAAATTCATCCCCTACTTATGGGGCTGGTGTGGCTGCTTACTTTTAAACTTATGTTTTCATCTGGAGTCGTCAAGCTGACTAACAAAGACGCTTCCTGGAAGAACCTGACAGCTCTGGACTATCATTTTTGGACTCAACCGCTGCCGAACCCGATCTCTTATTTTTTCGCCAAATTACCGCCCTTGGTTTTGAAAGCTTGCACAGCGACGATGTTTTTTATCGAGTTAGTGGTCCCGTTTTTTATCTTCGTCCCGGGCAAGACACAAATGATCGCAGCCTGCCTGCTGATTTTTTTGCAAATACTTATTATCGCCACAGGGAACTTTGCTTTTTTCAATCTGATCACTTTGGGTTTATGTCTAAGCGTGGTTCCTGATCAGTTCTGGGTTTTTAGCAGTTCTGCCATACGACAAACGCAACAGTCGACGTTGGTGGCAAGCCTGTTAATCGTTGTCCTTCTGCCAGCCCACATTTTTTGGATCTATAAAACGGTTTTTGAAAAAAGCCAGCGAGGGGACTTTCTTCTGCCGTACATGCGCTTTATTTATCCTTGGCGTCTTTCAAATCCCTATGGACTTTTTGCTGTGATGACAAAATCACGTCCAGAGTTGATTCTAGAAGGCAGCATGGACGGCAACACCTGGCAAGAGTATGAGTTCAATTTTAAACCCGGAAACATCCACAAAGCTCCACCCTTTATCGCCCCTTTTCAACCACGCATGGACTGGCAAATGTGGTTTGCGTCCCTAGAGACATTCAATGAAAATCTTTGGCTGCAAAACTTGATCACACGCCTGTTTGAAGAATCCAACGACGTCAAAGATCTTATCGCCCTAGACCCATTTGCCGGTCGAGCGCCTCAGTACTTGCGAATTGTAAAGTACGACTATACCTTTTCCAGTTTTTCAGATCTGAAAAAAAACGGCCAGTGGTGGCATAGAACTTCTTTAGGTGTTTACAGTCCCACGTTTGCGAGAGATGATTTTTAAATGATCTTTCGCAACGCAAAGCTGTTCCAAGCAGATTTCAAACTCAGCGGAGAATTCACCTCCAATTGGACACCCGTCGAGCTTTCGGGCCCCTGGGAAGAATGCTTTGGATGGTCGATCGAAGAACTAAAAAAAATTCCGTTTTATAGCCTTCTACATCCGGAAGACTTACCGTTAGTTCTTAATTCAAATTATCATCGCATGGAACCAGGTCATCTACACAGTATGCAGTGCCGCAACCAATGCAAGGATGGTGAATACAAACCCATTTTATGGATCTTTTATATGGATCCTCACAACGGCCGAAGTCACGTTTTTGCTCAAGATCTTTCTGCCTGCACAACCAATGAATTTCTTTTAGAGCAATCACAAATCGCCGCGGGCGTCGGCAGCTGGGCACTGGACATCGCGAAAAACAAAGTTTATTGGACCAAGGGGCTCTACGCTCTTCATGGGCTTACCCCAGAGACCTTCTCCCCCACGGCCGAAAATACCTTTACGCTTTATGAAGACATTACTCCCGAGATGTACTACGGCTTATACGAAAAGATGTTGGTACAAGACGGACTGCCTGAATTTGAGTTGGAAGCCATGGCTAAGAAACCTGATGGCTCTAAAATACGGGTTCGTATCCGCAGTCGTGTCGCGAAGAGCGATAACATCATCACGCATATCTATGGATCGACCCAAGACATCACGAAGGAAACCGAGCGCGAACAAGCCCTGGTCGCTGCTAAAGAAGACGCCGAAATGGCAAATCGTATTAAGTCGGATTTCTTAACAAACATCAGTCATGAAATTCGCACGCCCATGAATTCTATCATTGGGATGCTCGAGGTTTTATCAGAAACCAATCTCGACAGTGACCAACGACAATATACTGACGTTCTTTCTCGGGCCTCCGGAAATTTGCTGCGCATTCTGAATGACGTCTTAGATTTGGCGAAAATCGAAGCGGGTAAAATTCAATTTGAATCCGTTGCCTTTAATCTGCATGACGTTATCAAACGCACTGTCGATTTATTCACTCTTCGAGCAAAAGAAAAAAACATCAACCTGGTGGTGGACATCGACGATGCTCTTCGCCCGGTTATAATGGGAGACGCTATCCGCGTTGGCCAGGTGCTAAACAATCTGGTGGCCAATGCGATGAAGTTCACCGATCAGGGTTCTATTGTCGTTCGTGCGGAGCTTGCGCCGGACAACCCCGACTTCGTCCAAATTAGCGTGAAGGATTCTGGAATTGGAATTGATTCACAAGCCATTCCCCATCTGTTTAAAAGATTCTATCAAGTCGACAATTCGATCTCTCGGAAATACGGCGGCACCGGGTTGGGGCTCAGTATCTCAAAAGAGCTCATCGAACGCATGGGTGGCGGCATTGCTGCTGACAGTAAAAAAGGCTCCGGCAGCATATTTAGGTTCTGGTTGCCTTTAATAAAATCCTAAGTTGATACGCCTCAAAAGCTGACATCAGATACAAGTGTTAATCAATTTATTTACAGTGTTCTGGGTATAGACACTCATGACAATTTTAGGCGCTCGCCGCTTGGCCCTCAGGTTGCAATAACTCTAGCCGTGGGGGAACTATGAAACGCGTTGTTATGTTACTTACATTGGGTGTCACCTTATCATACCAAGCGTGTTCACCAGACGTTTCATTTAACGAACAAACGGCCACTCTGGCTTCTGTAGATTCTTCAGGAAACCCAACAGGGAATCCTTCTGGAGATCCGTCTGCAGATGCTTCGGGCGTCGTCAAAACAAAATCAGTCGCACAATCATTTGAAATTAATAAAAATCCAGATATCGACGTTCTTTTCATCGTGGATAATTCTGGCTCTATGGATGCAGAACAAAAAAACTTCTCTGCTAAAATTAATGGCTTCATGAATCTAATTAAAGATCTGAACTGGCATGTTGCTTTAACAACTACAGATCCGCGTGCAAATACACTTTCTGCCGACAACATCTCGCGCGCCTGGGGTGACGGACAATTCCGTCCTTTTGACTCAGACACCGGCAGCCTTTTCGTTTTGAAAGCTTCTGAATACAACGTCACTGCTGCGCAAGCTATGCTTGCAAGCGCAATCACTGTGGGCCTGCGCGGTTCAGGCGACGAAAGAGCGATCAACTCTGCTTACAGAGCTATCGAACGCATTGCGGATACTGCCGCAAATCAAACCTTCTTCAGAACGAATGCCAAACTTGTTGTTATTACCATCTCTGACGAAGACGAATGCAGTAACGGTGGCTGCCTGACAACTCAACCCAAAAGTGTTCCACAAAATCTAGTAGACCATGTTCACAATACGTTCGGTAAAGACAAAGTCTTCATGTTTGACTCTATCGTTCGCGCAAAAGCAGATACAACTTGCAACACGGCAGCCGTCGCAAATGTCTACGAATCCATGGCCAAACTCACCGGCGGCATCGTTGGCTCCGTGTGCGCGACAGATTACACATCCATCTTGTCTTCAATCGGAGCAAAAACAGTTGAGCTGTTAAAATCCATCAACTTGGACTGCGCCCCACTTGACACAGATGGCGACGGCAAAGCCGACATCGAACTTTACAACACAAAAGGCCAAGCCATCACTTCAGGCTTCTCAATAAGCGGAACAACATTAGCCTTCTCCGCAACACTAGCCGAAGGCAACTACTCAGCAAAATACACCTGCGCAGTAAAATAAAAAAATAAAAAACCAAACCCACAAAAAGCCAGAGAAACAACTCTGGCTTTTTTAATTCCCAACGCCCTCACCTCACCAGCCGCAAGTGGCCTTAGTCGGCGCCCGGATGGCGCGAACCGGGCAAAGGCCCACGTTCACTCTCAAATTGAAATGACGTGAAGATCGCCGTTTTAGAAGCCCTAGGTTTTTGTGGGGTGGATGGTGAGGTGAGGGCGTTGGGAATTAAAAAAGCCAGAGTTGTTTCTCTGGCTTTTTGTGGGTTTG
>JBJTMR010000221.1:0-2994 GCA_046070625.1 Bdellovibrio sp.
CCCAGAACTAAAATCATAAAGCCTCCTGTTTTTTATGGAATGTTAAAACGTCCATAACAAGGCGGCATTGAAAAACAGCTGGGACCGTTTAAAGTCAAAAAAGAGGGTGTGATCTAGCAGGAATCGCGATCTCCGAATCTAGTTCTCATGGGCTCCGCAAGAGAATTTTTAAGTTTGGTCGATTTTGTCTCAAAAGGAGTTAACTAAAAGAAGTTTATAGCGTTAACTAAGGCTCCGGAGTTCTTTGTTCGACAAAGAAACACATATGAGTTTTTAAATATCGGAGTTCTGATGTTTTACCTAAATTATCTCGTGATGGTTGTGTTGGCGTTGGTGATAAGATTTTAAAAAAATCTAGTGTGGAGTGCTTATTCTCACTCGGAAGGAACCATGCGTGACCGACTTGAGGATATCGATTTTTTTCTCAAGTATATTCCTATATTTTTGCCAATCTTGTTGTGGCTGAATTTCGCAACTAAAGTACGAGATAAAAGTGTCGGGAAGGGAAAGCTGACGGCCTTATTGTTCGGTCCACTTCTTGTCATGTTCTATTTGTTCATTCAACGATCATAAGCAGTTTATGCCCCATTTTGTAAAATTCAACTGTGGAAGGTGTATCAATTTCGGATACCTGTTCGGAGTTGATATTTCCATTTGCAACTAACTTCGTCGAACAAATAAGTACGAGGTACCAGATGCAAACTTTCCTGTTGTAAAGTCAAAACTCCTTTTGGCGTTTAACAGATATTAGGTCTAGAGCAGTCGTTTAGAGCGTTCTGATATTAGATTGTGAAACTGTTCTTTCTTATCTTCCGAAAGAAAGCTTTTTTCGATGAGATCTTCGGCATCTAGAAAGCCATCAAGCATCCTCTCGCGGACTCGTTCGGCCACCTTTGGTGGAATTTGTAGACTGGAAGATAAAGCCAGAAAATCTACCCATTTCAGTTTGTTTTTTTTGCCGTTAACAGGCAGGGCAAGTTCTTCTTTGTCTTCTTTTTGAGGAATCAAAAGGCGTGTGCTTAAGAAGTCATAACCAGGGCTCATGCGTATAAGCTGAGTCGACGGCTCGGTCCATAAAGAAAAATTCTTCAGATGCATGTCTGCATTCCCTGTCCAAAATGAAAATAGGATCATTTGGAATAATGTAAGTTTGTCATCTGCGGGTTGTGAGGAAAACCGATCAATAACTTTACCCATGGACTCAGAGGAACCTATATATTTTTTTGAAGTGGGCTTTTCTGAGAGCTGGCAAAAGTCTTCCATTGGAACCTTATCTTTTCCGACGCGGTCAAAACGGCGAGTGAGATAAGCTTTTTCGCCACTTGCGAGGTACACGAGTCCGCAGGGAGCGACCGTCATTCCGATCTGTTCTGCAATCTTCATGGTGAGATGTTCAACCTCGGCCATTTCAGGGAATTCTTCTGTGGACGGTTTTAATATAAAACGACCATCTAAACCAACAACAGTGAGTCTTTCTTTTTTTTGCTCTTTGATCGGTGAAAGAGATAGTTTTTTCTGAACGCCAGTGAGGGTCAGGCGTTGATTGATCTGTAGCAGGGCCAGTTCTTCCATATCAGCCACGGATATGTCGATAATAGGGGCATGGGTAAAGCCAAAGAGATTCTTGGCGCAATGACCGTGATAAAGGTAGTCACCAGAATTCAAAGCCTCCATGCAGATTAAGCATTGTTTTGAAGCGAAGGTGGGTTCTTTAAGCTGCTGCAGACTTTGATGATGCGGTTTGCTTTGGTGTGGAGGTGAATCACTACCAAGAATGTGGGCTGCTCCAATGCAGTCTTGGCAGGTCGTTAAAAGCAAAGTCATTCTGTCGTTCTTTGGTATTTTCCAATTCTTTTCGGCTAGATTCAGGAGCCATCCTTCAGGAATGAGCCCATCAAAAAATGGAAAGAGGTCTTCTGAGATGTAAGAAGACTTTGAGGGTGGCAGGGTCAGGCTGATCGACTCTGAAGACTCTGAATAGGAAAATTCGAATGCACCGTCTGAGTTCTTTTCTATCGCTCCACGGGGAGTGTTTTTAAAGTAAACTATGCCTTTTTCTGCCATTATTTACCCTTTTTTACTTCTAAAGTAGCACCTAAAAAATTAAGGAGCGTGAGGACTTTATCTAGGCGAACCGTTTGTTTGCCTAGCTCCAACTCTTTAATGAAACGAAGATTGTGGCCTGAGCGAAAGGCTAAGTCCTCTTGAGTGTATTGCAATTCCTCGCGCCGATTTCTTACGAATAAAGAGATGGGCGGTAGCTGAGCTTTGATTTCTTCTTTAGTGCGTCGTTGATCTCGCTTTGGAGTTTTCATTGATTAATTATAGTCCCCGATCGGGGGCTTAGAAAGGAGATTTTTCAATTTTATATCCCGGTCGGGGTATAAAATTCTGAAATACCATGTTTTATACCCCGTTCGGGGTATAAAACATTAAAGAAAACTTACTTCGCTTCCGCCAAAAGCTGTTCCGCATGGGCCACGGAAGTTTTGGAGATCTTTTCACCCGAAATCAAACGAGCGATTTCTTGCACGCGATCTTTTTGTTTCAACTCAGAAACCAGCATTGCCACAGAATCAGTAGCCGGGGACTTCTGGATAAAGAAATGTGCATCACCAAATGCTGCCACTTGTGGCAAGTGAGTGACACAGATGACCTGCTGACCTTTGCCAATCGTCTTAAGCTTACGACCGACCTTTTCTGCGGTTTCACCAGAAACGCCTGTATCCACTTCGTCGAACAAATAAGTACGAGGTTGATTGCTAGAACCCACCACGCGCTTCAAGGACAACAAGATACGGCTTAACTCACCGCCAGAAGCAAACTTTGCCAAAGGACGTTTCACGTCCTTTGCGGAGGTCTGACTTTGGAATTCCACATCGCTGACGCCCGTTGAAGTCATCTCTTTCACTTGTTCAATATGAACGTGGAAGGTGACACCTTTCATATTCAAATCCAAAAGTTCGGCATTCACGCTGTCTTTCAAAAGCTCCG
>JBJTMR010000222.1:0-16930 GCA_046070625.1 Bdellovibrio sp.
AAAAAGGCGTCTTCCTTCGTGAGGACACCATCCGCGCCATTTATAAAGAAGGCTACAAAACATTGGATACCGACGAGATGATACCTGAGTCCATGCGTTTTTCAGAGATGACTTTGAATGCTATGCTGACTCCTGAAAATAAAAAGTTCAGAAAATTAGTGTTGAGCGTTCTTAAAGCAGAAAACATCACTCTGATGGAATACAATTGGCGATCCGAACTGGCGGCTATTTGTAGCGAAGAGTCTTCTACGTCCGCTTTTATATACATCGGAAATCAGGAAAGCTTTCCGGAGTTTTTTGAAATGAATATGATTGATATCAAAGATTCTTATACTCTTTTGTCTCTGACGGAACGCGAAGCTCAAGCAAAGGAAGAATCTCAACAATTGCTCTATGTGATGAAAGCAAACAGCGATTTGAACTCTCAAGAAGACAAACTTCAAAACAGTTTGCTGATCTACAGAAGCCAGTCTTTGCTTCGGACAACTCAAGAAGTCCTTTTTGGATGCGAACCCTAAATAGTAGATGCTTATTATTTAAACAATTTAAGATCGCGTAAGATCAGTACAGACAAATAACAGGTTCTTTGACCAGGAATCGCATATTTAACCCTAGACTTTAGTTTTACCCTCGTAGAATGACAGTGTCTTGCATGCTTTTTTCGCACGACAGATGAGTCAATTAGATCATTTATTCTGCTTAATTGATGAGCAACGTCACAAAAAAGTTGGCGTTATTTCAAAAAAAACTCTTGTAACTTCCATGAAAGGGTTACAAAGTTGGAATTGAGATCGATACCCGCCTTATTGATGAGGCACCCAATGCGAACCCCTAGATATAGGGGTTGCCCGAAGAGAAACTGAAGGCACAGGGAGGTACTAGACGTTTGAAGTGATCTCAAAAGCGACCAAGCTCAGCCTGGTTTCTTTGAAAATCACTTCATTGACTACAGCTAAGGATTAGCAACTCAGTCTCAAACAATACTTACAATTTTATATTTAACCATGGCCGAATTTTTACGAGGGGTGAAATTTCGGTGGGGATATTTTTGCCCAAAGGGAACTGGGCAGAGGGGATAGCATCATGTTGGAAACAACAGCTCACATCATGAGAGTCAAAAAAAGAGACGGAACTCTTGAACCAGTAGACGTAACTAAAATCGTTGAACGCGTTACAAGAAATTGCCAAGGTCTTACTCAAGTAGATCCACTTCGCGTAGCTACAAAAGCTATCAGCGGTCTATATGATGGTGCCACAACAAATGAGTTGGACAATCTTTGTATCCAAACAGCTTCTTTGCTTATCGGCGAAGAGCCTGAATATTCTCGTTTGGCTGCCCGTCTTCTTTCTACTTATATTGATGAAGAAGTTCGCTCTCAAAAAATCCAGTCTTTCGCTGACTCTGCTACTTTCGGTTACAATGCAGGTATCTTGGCTGAAACGACTTTTAAATTTGTAGAAGCTAACAAAGCAGCTCTTTGCGCGGCTATCGAACCTTACCGCACTGATCGCTTTGAATACTTCGGACTTAGAACTGTTTATGACCGCTACCTATTGAAAAACCCAACTTCGCGTCAGGTATTTGAAACTCCTCAATACTTCTTCATGCGTGTCGCTTGTGGTTTGGCACAAACAGTTGAAGAAGCGATCGAATTCTATCGTTTGATCTCTTCTCATGATTACATGGCTTCAACTCCGACATTGTTCAACTCTGGAACACTTCGTCCACAGATGTCTTCTTGCTATCTTTTGGATTCTCCATCAGATGATCTTGAAGCTATCTACAAAAAGTACACGGACATCGCTTTGCTTTCTAAATTTGCTGGCGGCATCGGTGTTTCTTATTCTCGTGTCCGTTCCCGTGGTTCTTTGATCAAAGGAACAAATGGTCACTCTAACGGCATCATCCCTTGGTTGAAAACTATGGATTCTTCCGTCTCTGCAGTAAACCAAGGTGGTAAACGTAAAGGTGCAGCCTGCGTTTATCTTGAAACTTGGCATGCAGATATCGAGGAGTTCCTAGAACTTCGCGATAACACTGGTGACGAAGCCAAACGTACTCACAACTTGAACTTGGCAAACTGGGTTCCAGACTTGTTCATGAAACGCGTTGAAGCAGATGCTATGTGGTCTTTGTTTGACCCTCGTATCGTACCTCACTTCGTAGATACTTATGGTCCAGAATTCGAAGCAGCGTACGAAGAAGCTGAAGCGAAGAAAATGTACTCTAAGCAAATCAAAGCTCGCGATCTTTACTCTCGCATGATGAAAACTCTTGCGCAGACTGGTAATGGCTGGATGACATTTAAAGATGCTTCGAACATGAAAGCCAACCAAACTGGTGAAGCTGGCAATGTGATCCATCTTTCAAATCTTTGCACAGAAATCCTTGAAGTCACTTCAAACGACGAAACAGCCGTTTGTAATTTGGGCTCTGTGAACTTGGGTCGTCACGTGGAAAACGGTCAATTCAACTTCGAAAAACTGGCGAAATCTGTTCGCACAGCTGTGAAGTACTTGGATCGCGTCGTGGACATCAACTTCTACCCGATCCCCACAGCTCAAGACTCCAACCACAAATGGCGTCCAGTTGGTTTGGGTGTAATGGGACTTCAAGATGCTTTATTCTTGTTGAAGTTGCCTTTTGACTCTCAAGCAGGTCGTGAGTTGTCAGCGAAAATCCAAGAAGAGATCTACTACAATGCTCTTGTGACTTCTTGCGAATTGGCTGAAAAATTCGGCGCTCATGGCGCATTCGAACAAACAAAAGCGGCTAAAGGTTTGTTGCAATACGACCTTTGGAATGTGACTCCATCTCAACCAGAGCGCTTTGCTCAGTTGAAAGAGAAAATCAAAAAGCACGGCTTACGCAACTCTTTGCTGATCGCTATTGCTCCAACGGCAACAATTGCTTCTATCGTAGGATGCTACGAAGCAATCGAGCCTCAAGTTTCCAACTTGTTCAAACGTGAAACACTTTCTGGTGAGTTCATGCAGATCAATAAGTACTTGGTGCAAGATCTTAAAGCGATAGGTTTATGGAATGAAGATCTTCGCAACGAAATCAAATTGAACGATGGTTCAATTGATGAAATTGCAGCGATTCCTCCACAGCTTAAAGAACTTTACCGTACGGTTTGGGAAGTTCCGATGAAGTCTTTGATTGAAATGGCTGCGGACCGTGGCGCTTACATCGACCAAGCTCAGTCTTTGAACTTGTTCATGGAAAGCCCAACAATCGGTAAAGTTTCTTCTATGTACATGTATGCTTGGAAAAAAGGCGTGAAAACGACTTATTACTTGCGCTCTCGTCCAGCGACTAAAATCGCTAAAACGACTGTGAAGTCTTCTAGCAACGGTATGAGCATGAACACTGCTACTGCAAACACTATGGATGCGGCTGCAAAAATTCAGCAAGAAGCTCAACAGGTCACCGTAGAAGCTAAAAAGACATACTCAGACGCAGAAGTTATTGCTTGCTCTTTGGAAAACCCAGAAGCCTGCGAAGCTTGCCAGTAGGCCTCGGCGGATGCCGGCAGAGCTGGCGGGGCGGTAGCCCCAAAAGCTGAAGCAACTCCCGCCCCCGGGCGGGAATCTTTAAAGGAATTTATATGATTTTAGATCCAGGTTTTAATCTTACACTTCGCCCAATGAAGTACCCGACTATGTATGAAATGTACAAAAACGGTATCAAAAACACTTGGACTGTAGACGAAATTGATTTCTCTACAGACCTTGTAGACCTTAATTCAAAAATGACTCCGGCAGAAAGACATTTGATTTCTCGCCTGGTGGCATTCTTTGCAACTGGTGACTCTATCGTGGGGAACAACCTTGTGTTGAACCTTTATAAACACGTGAACTCTCCAGAAGGTCGCATGTACTTGTCTCGTCAATTGTACGAAGAGGCCTTGCACGTTCAGTTCTATCTGACTTTGTTGGATTCTTACATCCCAAATCCAGATGAGCGCGCGGAAGCTTTCGCCGCGATCGATAATATTCCTTCTATCAAAAAGAAAGCAGATTTCTGCTTTAAATGGATCGACTCTATCAACGAGTTGGACCAATTGAACACAAAAGAAGATCGTCGCCGTTTCTTGATGAATTTGATCTGCTTCGCGACTTGCGTTGAAGGTTTGTTCTTCTATGCAGCGTTTGCATACGTATACTTCTTGCGCTCTAAAGGTTTGTTGCAAGGTCTTGCATCTGGCACAAATTGGGTATTCCGTGACGAATCCATGCACATGGCTTTCGCCATCGAAGTTATCAAGACAGCACGTAAAGAAGAACCAGATCTTTTCAATTCTCAAATGGAAGACATGGTTGTGCAAATGCTAGAGGACGCTATCGAGTGCGAAATGGAGTTTGCGAACGACGTATTGCAATTGGGTGTGGCAGGTCTTTCTCCAAAAGACATGCGCCAATATCTTGAATACTGCGCAGACCAACGCCTTGAAAGCTTGAGCATCGCTCCACGCTACAATGTGAAAAATCCATTTGGCTTCATGGAACTTCAAGACATGCAAGAACTTGCAAACTTCTTCGAAAGACGCGTTTCTGCTTACCAAACTGGTATCAGCGGCTCGGTTGCCTTCGATGAGGCGTTCTAATCTTCTTTGGATTCCATTTTTCATCATCTGCATCGGGGTGGGCTTCCTTCACGGATTCCTGCCCCAAGGCATTTCTAGGGACTACTTTTTTACTCCCACAAAAGTCCGCATCCTAATTACGGATGAAAATCTTTTCAGTAAAGAAATTCAGCATTACTTAGAGAACGAACTTCGCGTGAAGTTTGAAATCACTATCACTCGTGATTGGGATGCTATTCAGGCAAAAGTCATTGCTCGCCCAGCTCAAGATATTCTTATTTTACCTTCGTACTGGGCGCACACCCTCAAACAGCAAGGGTTACTTCACGTCACCACGGAAAAAGAAAGCGAACTGCCTCAGCGAATTGCTCCAGACTTTTTAGATCCGGTCATGACCAAACGAAGTCTTTATTTTTTTCCTCTGTATTGGATGAAGACAGGATTTAAAACTGTCGGTGCTGAAACATTTGATGATTTTTTGAAAAACAAAAAATCTCAAACTCTATTTTTACTGGCCGACGAGGATTTGCTTTTGGCTCACTTTCAGGCCTGGCGCGAAAACGAATCTCTTGGACTGATCCAGCAAAAGAAAATTCTCACTCTGCAATTAGATCAACTCACCTCTGATGAGCCCCGCGCTGGCGCAGTAGAGCTTCCTCTTAATGAAAAAAATCCCGACCTGAATACTCAAGATGGGCTGACCGCTTTGCTTGTTTGGGGCGCAACTGTTCCTGAAAGCTCAGACAAAAAAGAACTCGCTCTTGAAATTTTAACAGCTATGACAACACCTAGTCTGCAAGAGCAAACTCTATTGAAGACACCCTTCAATACTACTTTACAAACAGTGACCGACCCATCACTGCCTCAGCAACGTCGAGCGACTCAGATCAGAGATTTGAAATTAAAAGGGACGATATTGATTCACACGAAAAATCAGGATGCTCCCCAAACGCTGAAGAGCGAATACAATCTAAGTCTTTAGTCAGAGCGAATCACCGAAAATTCAGTGAGCCCATTGGCGCTGGTATATGCAACGCTATTGGCATCGTAAGCCGTTAAAGTCAGAATGATTTTATTTGTTCCCGTTGCCAACTGCGCCGCCGTGAGCGTCAAATTAAAGCGACCGTTTTTACAACTAGCTGCGGACTTCGCACTATCAATATTATAGATCGCCTTAGCAACGCCACCCACTGTGGCCGTGATCTTGTGGGATGGGTACGTAGAAGCAAAGCAATCTCCGCTAAGCTCAAGAACACGAAGAGACGTCGTTGATCCCAAATTTTTATTATCTGCTTTAAGAAACAGTTCAGTTTCCTTAGGTTCCGTAGTTAGCGAATGAGATGTTGGGTCTGAGGCCTGATCTGTCAGAAGTGAGTTTTCAGAGACCTGACTGCATGCCACTATGGTTGTCATCGTGGATGCCATAAAAGCAGCGCCGAACGCCATTTTTAATAACTCAGATTTCATAATTCCCCCACTCCCTTTAGGATAAATGAGGGAGGGCCCAAAATTAAATCAGTTTCTAGCAAGGTCTAGTTTTGAGACGATCTTTTGTTCCAAAATGAGAGGACTTATAAACAAGAAATACGTCGACATCATCACAGTCGCAAAAGGCATGAGCCCCATGAAGATTC
This sequence comes from Bdellovibrio sp., assembly GCA_046070625.1. Taxonomy (GTDB): domain Bacteria; phylum Bdellovibrionota; class Bdellovibrionia; order Bdellovibrionales; family Bdellovibrionaceae; genus Bdellovibrio. The sequence continues at coordinate 6,224 of JBJTMR010000222.1, forward strand.
CAATCCCCAGATGCATACAAACACCCATCAAAAGCCAGATATAGCGACTCTTTTGCCAGATCACCATCGGCGGAAAATAGACTTCAAAAATAATCGTCATAAAACCAATGACAGGAATCACCCAGGGGATGTTTCGAAGGAAACTAAAATCCATCGTGGTCATTTGTGGATTTGCCAGAACACTCCATAAAGCCGTTCCATCCCACCAGCTTGCACCTTTAAGTTTTTCCCAACCGGTATAAGCGTAGATCACCATGATTTGCACTTGTAACATGCGAATCATGACCGACGACAATAGATCCGATTCTTTAAAGGATTTCTTCTTGTTTAAAAAATTCAAAAGACTCAACCGCTCACAAGACTGAGTAAAACAAAGATAAAATAGCAACAAAGACCCGATAACATCCGCACCAAAATGAGCAGGATAATTACGCTGTAAAAAACCTAAGTTGATGATCCACGCCAGCCACATCAACAACCGTCCGCCAATGCCTAAGGTTAAAAGCGCGAACAATACCACGACAAGAATATTGATTGGCAAATTCATGGAGTCTGGCCAAAAATTCCAAGAAAAAGGCGGGCGCCCTAATGGCGGAATAATCGCTAACGACTTTGCTTGCGAAAGCCAGCTTTTATCTGTGAAAAACCACAAATTAAAAAACCTCATGATGCTCATGTACAACAAAGTTCCACAAAGCATCACACGCATGAAGGCCACCCCTAAAAGATTTTGAGGCGCAAACCAGAAGCCATCCCAATAAGACCAAAATTGCTTAAGATACTTCATAGACTCTCCTCATCCCCGGACCCATCGCAATTGTAGGAAGCCTTGGCGTACTTCACTTCCTGCGACAATTCAGACAAAGAGTTATCACTTTGCAAAACGGCCTGATCTAAAAGAGGTATTGTATCCACCACATGCTCCATATCGATAGAGTTCGATCCTGGATATTGCCTGCACAGCCATGGTCCCATCAGTAGACGTAATTTTTTGGAGTCTAAAACCATAAAACGCATGACAGCCCATTCTCTTTTTCGAGTCAGATTAGGCACAGATTCTTCTGTTTCAGGTGGCGGATAGGTTGTTTCAAGTGATTCCCGAACAGTTCCATCTGGGTTGTCAGGGTAATTAACAACCACTTTCAGGTACATCGGGTGTGCGGGATCTGGAGAAAAGAAATTCCATCCAGCATTAAGCCCCACGGCATTTGCATAGGGACCAAGAAATCGAGACGTAATACGCCCAAAATAGGAACCTATATTGGGCATAACCATCATCGCAAAAATATTATAAACAATCCAAACGCTCAGCAGGATCTTAAATAGAGGCTTCGCCTTCGCCATCAATATCGTCCGCCTCTCCTAGAAAAGGAAGTTCATCTTCTTCTGATGACTCCTCTCCGTCATTGTTCGCGAACAATTGATCGTCAGAAGCCATCTCAGCATCTTCATCATTGTCGAAAGCTTCTTCAGCTTCAGTCAATTCATTTTCAAGAACCTGATCTTCAGAAGCGGCCTCAAGAGTCTCAGCCCCCTCGGTGGATTCTGATGCTTCAGAAGACTCAGTTCCGTCTGATGATGGGTTGTTAGCTTTATTCATGAAGGATGCTTTTTTCTCTGCGGCCATTGCCACAAGAGATGTCCCCGCAGCCAAAGCTTCGTCGAATTTATTCAACCAGTTTGCATCGCGAGTGGATACAGGTTCCCCCATCGCCAAGGCCTCACGAATATTTTGGGCGCGATCTTGATCACGTTTTTCAGCCTGACGACGCTTTTCTTCTTCGAAGAAATTCGAAGACGTCGCAATTTCTTCCAACTGAGAAGAGATCTTCATCAGCTCATCTTCGCCCGAAGAATAGCTAACCGTATCAACATTAGCAGCAATCAACGAATCCGTGATTGATGACAATGTTGGTTTAACTTCTGCTTCTTGCTCGTCAATACCTTCAGGCAACAATTCGTCGATTTGCGACAACGTCGGAAGTTCTTTCAACGAACGAAGTCCAAAGATTTCCAAGAATTTACGAGTCGTACCGTATTGCATAGGACGACCTGGAAGATCTGATTTACCTTCGAAGTTTACCAAATTCTTTTCCATCAAAGCGCGCAACAAGTGACCAGACTCGACGCCACGGATTTCATCCACATCAAATTTTACACATGGTTGCTTGTAAGCCACGATGGATAAAACTTCCAAAGCCGGACCCGAAAGCTTGAATTGACGAGCTTTCAAAGTGCGCTTCAAAAAGTCCATATTGTCGATTTTAGTACGCAACTGGTATCCACCCGGAACTTCTTCCAAAGTAACACCACGACGGCCACCAGCGTATTCTACAGCCAATTGATCTAGGGCTCTGCGAAGTTTGTCGCCTTTGATGTTTGTCCCTTTGAAAAGCAATTTCAAAGAGGCCAAACTAACGGGACGATCACTGGCAAAAAGCACGCTCTCAACGATGCTTTCAAGACGTTCCTCATCAACGAATTCAACTTCTTCAATATCTGCAGAATCAAAGCCATCCAGCTCTGTACCTTCCACAGAAACGTCGTCGTCAGTCTCTTCCGAAGCTTCCATTTCAGAAGTTTCTTCCTCAGAGGCCTCAGGCAAAAATCCTTCAGATTCTTCGTCTTCTTGAAGAAAGATAGAGGTCTCCGCTTCGATACCATCAAGGCTCATATCCATATCGTCAGAAACTTCAACTTCTGTTTCAGACTCTGTTTCCACAGCGGCTTCCATGGCAACTTCTTCAGTTTCCACTTCGGTAGCAACAGCAAGTTCGCCATCCATCATTTCAGTGTCTAAAACTTCATTATTCTTTTTGGAGTTCTTTTTCTTCTTAGACATTCTACGCCTCTGCTTCAGTATCAGTAATAAATTCAGAATCAACGACATCTTCAGATGGAGCTGCAGCTTCCGCTGCCGTCTCCATCTCAGGAACAACTACAGATTCAAGTTCAACACCGACGATTGCCTCGAACTCGGCAATAGCCACAAGCTCCTCTTCAGTGGGAATCTCAAAGGAAGGCTCCGACTCTGTGGACACCACTTCCTCAGAAGATTCCGCATTGAACAAGTCCCCTTCTGCAGCGAGGATTTCTTCATCAGAAGCGATCTCCCCTTCAGAACCCTCTAGGAAGTCCAGCTCGGCATCCATACCCGCGATGTCTGCGGTCAAATTAGATAAACCCGCTTCAAAATCCCCTGGCGTTTCGACGAAGCTCATTTGCGGCTGTTCGTCGACGGAGGACACATCATCTGCCAGCAAATCATCGTTAAGATCGATCTTCTTAGATTCTTCCATCATTTTCGCAGCAATTTGATCTGCGTTCATGGAGTCATATTCTTCCACGCGAGACAAAACATCGGTTTCGATCGGTTTCTTAGTATCAACCCAGATGTCAGAATAGACTTCCGTTTGATAAAGACCCACAAAACCCATTTTACCAAGTTCAAGTAAAGACAAGAAAGTGATCAACGCTTGACGAGCACGATCTTCGGTTGCCGTTACCAAATCCATCATTGTGGTTCTTTGGCCCACGACCAAACGGTCTTTGAATTCAAGAATACGACTGGAAATAGACTGAGCTTTCGCTGTCACTTGATGGATTTTCTTTTTCACCGTGCGCAGGACGCGGCGGTAGGAAGAAATCAAAGAGAATAAGGCATTATCTTCCAAGATAATTTCTTCTTCCTTTTCATCCAGTCTTTCACGAGTTCCACGCAACCAAACATCACGACCCACCAAGGGGCGTTCATAAAGCAATTTTGCAGCTTCTTGGTATTTTTGGTATTCAAGAAGCTTTTGCACAAGCTCCTTGCGCGGATCTTCTTGTTCGATCACTTCGCCATTTTCATCGTATTGAGGCAAAAGCATGCGAGATTTGATTTGAATCAAAGTCGACGCCATAGAGATAAACTCTCCGGCAACTTCCAGATCCAGCTCTTTCATCAATTTGATGTATTCGAAATATTGTTTTGTGATCTCATGGATTTTGATATCCATGATGTCCATCTCTTCCTTACGGATAAGATAGAGAAGAAGTCCCAAGGGTCCTTCAAATTTGGGCAACTGTACAGTAATACTCATGAAAGATGGTCCCCTCTTACCATTTCATACTTGAACGCACGATACTCAATGTCTTTTGAGCTTCCTTCCGTGCTTTATCGCATCCAGCGGCGATTATTGAATCAAGCTGATTCGGATTATTCAACAACTCTTTTTTCTTTTCCCGCGGGCCTTCCGAGATTTTTTCTAGGTTGGCCGACAAGCGTCCTTTGCAGTCACCGCAACCGATTCCCGCAGAACGACAGCCTGCTTCCACCCACTGCAAATCCTCTGCTGTAGAATAGAGTTTGTGATATCCGTAAACAGAGCATTTAGTAGGCTCTCCGACGTCCTCACGACGCACACGTCCTGTGTCCGTCACCATTTGATTAATTTTCTTTTTCAATTCCTTCTCGGAATCTTCAGTCAAATACAAAGAATTACCGTAAGACTTGGACATCTTGCGACCATCCAAACCCGTAACTAGCGGGGTTTCCGTAAGCATCGGCGTCATTTCAGGCAACTTGGCCTTATAGAGATGATTAAAACGACGAACGATCTCTCGAGAAATTTCTAAATGCGCCACCTGATCTGCACCGACCGGAACCTTTTGGCCACGATACAAAGCAATGTCGGCTGCCTGCAAAACCGGATACGCAAAACGACCCAAATTATAGGTGTCATTCGCACGCATCTCTTCTTCAGCGTCTTTCCAGGTGTTGACTCTCTCTAACCACCCCATCGGAGTCAGGTTTGCGAAAATCATGAAAAGCTCCAAATGCTCAGGCACCAGGCTTTGCACAAACAGCGTGCACTTTTCAGGATCCACTCCCCAAGCAATAAACTCTGCGATCATTTCGCGGGTCCACGGTGCGATTTCTTTCGGAGTTTTGTAGGCGGTGGTCATCCCATGCCAGTCCATCGCTCCAAAGAAACAATCATACTCGTCCTGCATCGTAACCCAGTTTTGCAAGGCACCCCAGTAGTGACCAATATGCAAACGTCCTGTGACGCGCATACCACTCATAACTCTCTGCTTACGTGCTGGAGCTACAGGAGCCACTTCGGTCATATCCCGAAGCCCCCAAGAGCTAAAGTCACCAAGTGGTTATAGCTCCAGAACACAGGGATCGCCAAAATTCGCAAAGCACCCGTGATAACCAGCACCATTAACACCATGCTCGTGATATGTTCACTCTGTTCAAGCTTGTAGTTCATTTGCGCAGGCAAGAAGCGCGCAAGAACCTTCCCCCCATCCAACGGATGCAGTGGAATCAAATTGAAGAATGCCAGAAATAAATTAGTCACAATAAAGGCTTTCAGAATTTCGATAACACCCGTCGCAAAGGACGCCGTTAGGAAAAACTTTGCCACTAAACCGATAAGGATAGCCCCGATACCCGCCAACAATAAATTGGAAACAGGTCCCGCCAAGGCGATCCAAAACATATCCACCCGGGGATTTTTTAAATTACGTGAGTTCACCGGAACAGGCTTCGCCCACCCAAAGAAAATCGGGGTTGCTAATACAATAGACATAATTGGCAAAATCAATGTGCCGATCATATCCATATGAACCAGCGGGTTCATCGATAAGCGTCCCATTTGCTCTGCAGTATTGTCACCGCGCAAACGCGCAACCCACCCATGTGCATATTCGTGGAAGCACAGTGCAAAAAGAAACGGAATAAAATAAATGCCAATTTTGGCGCCAATTTCAATTAGATCCATATTCACCTTCAAGAGATTAAAGGACATCACTAGACCCTTGTCTAGTGTGACACGTCATTTGCACATAATAAGTGCACACATTCTAACACAGCCTGTTAAGAGAAATGCTCCAGTCCGTGAGCCTTGAAAAACATTTTTGAACTCGATATGGTCGTCCCACTGTTAAATAACCAATTAGGAGAGATCCATGTCTGACGTTACAAACGCACGTCCAGCTTTGACGACACTTTCAGAAGACGAATCAGCCTTCCGTGATGCTGTTAGAGCTTTCGCTGAATCAGAAATCAAACCCCATGTGACACACATGGACGAAAAAGCCGAGATGAACAAAGATATCCTTAAAAAGCTTTTTGAAATGGGCTTGATGGGTATTGAAACACCGGAAAAATACGGCGGTGCGGGCTCCACTTTCACAATGGCTTGCTTGGCTGTGGAAGAAATCGGTCGCGTAGACGGTTCTGTCTCTGTTCTTGTTGACGTGCAAAACACTTTGACGACAAACGCATTCCTTAAATGGGGCACAGAAGCACAAAAAGAAAAATACTTGGGCGCCATGGCTTCTAAATGGGTTGGCGCTTACGCCTTGTCTGAATCTTCATCTGGTTCTGATGCCTTCGCATTGAAACTTAAAGCTGAAGACAAAGGTGATAAATGGGTTTTGAATGGTTCAAAACTTTGGATCACAAACGGCAATGAAGCGGACGTATTTATCTGCTTCGCAAACATCGACGCCGCTAAAGGATACAAAGGTATCACAGCATTCATCGTAGAAAAATCTTTCAAAGGCTTCAAAGTTGGTAAGAAAGAAGACAAATTAGGTATCCGCGCTTCTTCTACTTGCGAATTGTTGTTTGAAAACTGTGAAGTACCAAAAGAAAACGTTCTTGGTGAAGTTGGCAAAGGCTACAAAATCGCTATTGAAACATTGAATGAAGGCCGTATCGGCATCGGCGCACAAATGATCGGTATCGCTCAAGGCGCTTACGAAGCTGCTCTTGGATACGTAAAAGGTCGCGAGCAATTCGGAAAACCAATCGCTCACTTCCAAGGCGTTCAGTTCCAGTTGGCAGAAATGCGCACTGAATTGGAAGCTGCTCGTTTGATGGTTTACAATGCCGCTCGCTTGAAAGATGCCGGCCTTGATTTCATCGAATCCGCAGCAATGGCAAAACTTTACTCTTCTCGTGCAGCTGAAAAGATCACTTCTAAAGCGATCGATTTGTTCGGCGGCAACGGATTCACTAAAGAATACCCTGTTGAAAAGTTCTGGAGAGATGCAAAGATTGGTCAAATCTACGAAGGTACGACAAACATGCAACTTCAAACTATCGCGAAGATGGAATTGGACAAATAGTTCGACCTCTGCCGAGGATATCGGCAGGAGTGCAAACAGCAAAAAAACGGAAATGCTTTAGCATTTCCGTTTTTTCGTTTAAGCTTTCAGAATGAAAAAACTTATTGCCGCTCTCCTTCTGATCACATCATCCAGTTTTGCCGCTGATAAAGTTTTTCGGCTCCACCTTAGCAACGAGCCTGCGAATCTCGACCCCAACAAACAAAAGACCTCTGCCTCTAGCTATGTGCTGGGGAACCTTTTTCGCAATATCTATACGTTCGATGATAAAAAAGGACTTCAGTCTGATTTGGGCGAATCTTGTTCCCGGGACAAAAACAAAAATCTTCTTTGTAAAATTAAAAAAAATCTCCAATGGAGCGACGGCAGCGCCATAACAGCTCATGATTTCGTGCGTACCTATAAAAAAATTCTCAACCCGACAACGGGCGCCCCCCGCGCAGACATGTTGTTTAAAATTAAGAATGCGTCTGAGATCTACAAGGGCTCCGCAAAACCAGAAAGTTTAGGAATTACCGCTCCAGACCAATGGACTCTTAAATTTGAATTTCAAAGCCCTGACCCTGATTTCGAATACAATCTTGCAAGCTTCGTCCTAGCCCCCACTAAAGAAGACCTTCAAATTGTGTCCGGCCCTTACAAACTCAAGGAATGGCGAAAAGGCCAAAAGCTGATCCTTGAGCCAAATATTATGTTTAAGAGTGGTCATACTCAGCGCCCACAGGTCGAGTTTTTATTTGTCGAAGAAGACACCGTGGCATTACAGCTTTATGAAAAAAATGAACTGCATTTTCTAAGACGCCTCCCCACGCTGTTCATCCCCACGGCGAAAACTCGAACCGACTTTCACTGGATTCCAGTCACGCGCCTGGACTATATCGGGTTTGGCCCCGAGCTGAAGAACCGCGAAGACCTCCGCAAAGCTTTCACCTATTCTTTGAACTATACAGAGTTACAAAAGATTTTTTCATCAGAAGGAAAACCTGGCTGCATCGGATTACCGGATGCCTGGTTCCCGAAAAAAGCTCCTTGCTTTGATTTCGATCTTCAGAAGGTTCCCAAGATTAAAGACACAAAGACCTATTCCTTTATGTTTTCTTCATTGGGCGGCGAAGATCACAAGCGCGCCACAGAGTGGATGCAAGATCAGTGGCGTAAGCATGCCGGTTTAAAAACCAATCTTGAAGTGAAGGAGAACAAAGTCTTTTTGCAAGAACTGCAAACGAAGACCCCACCCCTATTCCGCAAGGGCGTCGCCCCAGATCGACCGACCTGCTTAGCCGCGCTGGAAACCTTTGCCAACGGGAGTCCAGAAAACTACATCCACGTGGACTCTCCAGAGTTTACAAAAAGCCTCGAAGCCCTCTCTGTCGCGACGAAACCCGCGGATCAGAAAAAATACTGCCTAGCCGGGGCAGAATACCTTATGAAGAATCATCTGCTCATCCCGCTCGGGGCTATTCAGTTTGCAATTTTAGCCAAACCGGATTTCCAAGGATGGAAACTGAATCAAATGAATCAGCTGGACTTGTCGCAACTGCATCCAAGACCTTAAACTAAACGTCTATGACACCATCAGCTCAGTCCGTCGATATTCACAAAGGCCAGATCGTTTTTACTGAAGGGGATGCAGGAGACTGCGCTTACATCATCGAAAAAGGTCGTGTTCTGGTCTTTATCACCAAAGATAAAGAGGAAATTCCTCTTTCCATTTTAGGCGAAGGTGAAATTTTTGGTGAAATGTCGTTGATCGACAATCAAAATCGTTCCGCATCTGTTCGCGCGCTTGAAGATGTCCGCCTCAGCATCGTGACCAAACAACAACTCTTAGAACGTGTTTCTACGGCAGATACCGTCGTGCAACTTTTAATGCGCGTTCTGCTTAAAAGACTGCGTCGCAATAACTCCACAACTCAAAGTGGCAACGTGAAACTTTCTGATTTGGAAATGGAAAACACTGGAGCGGGGGACGACAAAACCGCCAGCGCCCTCAGACAAATCAAATTGGAAAACGAGATCTTTCAAGCTTTCCAAAATAAAGAATTTGAATTGTTCTATCAACCGATCGTCGAGCTAAAAACCCGCAAGATCAAGGGCTGCGAAGCTTTGCTGCGCTGGAAAAGCCCAACCCAAGGATTGATTTCCCCAAATCTTTTTATCGATGTCATCGAAAACTCTTCGATGGTTATTCCGATCGGACATTGGATCATCAACCAAGCCCTTAAAGACTTAAAATCTATTCAGGAAAATCTTCGCAATGCTGGCAAAATGAAAGAAGCTGATGAGTTCATGATGAGCATCAATATTTCTGGCCGCCAGTTCACACACTCGGACTTCCTTAACAACTTGGAAGACCTCCGCGATAAACATTGCCTTGAAACCAAAAACATCAAGCTTGAAGTCACAGAGCGCGTGATGATGGATGGCGCCTTGGCTCTAGAATCTCTTCATCAATGCCGCCAACAAGGCTATGCCATTTCCATTGACGACTTCGGCACAGGCTTTTCGAGCTTGCAGTATTTAACCCAAATGCCAATTAGCTATTTGAAAATCGATCGTTCTTTTGTGATGAAAGTTCTTAGCGACCCCAAATCCAAAGCCGTCGTAAATGGTATTATTTATCTCGCACGCGCGATGGATATCGACATTATCGCCGAAGGCATCGAACACACCGACGAAGCCTTAGTGCTTGAAACCCTCGGAGCCCAATACGGCCAAGGGTACTTGTTTTCCAAACCCGTTGAATACTCTGCTTTTTTGAAACTTATTTAAGACAGCATACCGAACCCAAGGCCCTCACTTCGAGGGCCTTTTTCATTCCTGTAATAGCCAACTCCAACAGAGAAGCTTTTGAGAGTCTCATTCTGAGAATGTCTAGCTCTAGGTCCAGTGTTTTTGAAAATAACTCGGAACTACTAAAGTCGATAAGACCAACGCCGATAAGCACTATGTCTTAAGACATTTAACCAGCTTAAGATTGTCAACTGGAGGTCACGTATATGACTGACAAAAAGTTTGAAAAGCAAATTCCTAATAATGTAGTTTCTCTTGAATCTTCAAAATGCTGCGGTGAAGGCTGCAAAAAGAAAGCTGAAAAAGCTAACTTTTGCGCTGAGCACTTCACTTGGTTCAAGGAAGGTCTTTTAACAAAAGAAGGCATGAAAGCGCCTGACTTTGACAAAAAGTACTATCACTTCACGGCTCGCAAAGCGGGTTAGTTACTCCGAGAACGTCGGAGCGCAAAGCCGTCGTTCCTATTTCAAATTCCGTTAATTCCGTTAAAAAGGCCGGACTTTCCCTCCGGCCTTTTTCTTTTTCTTCCACGTGGTTTTTGCATTTAGTTAAAGACTTTTCTTAGAGTGCTGCGAAGAGAGGCCTTAGGCGGCGCATGGATGCGCGAACCGGCGAAGTCGGCGCCGATCGAGCCCGGATGGCGTACCGACAACAGTGCAGGTAGCCAAGGCCCCTAAAGCCCCCACCCAAGTTCACTCGCAGCAAAAACCGAATTAAAAAAGATTAAAGATGACCGTAGAAGGCCACAAGAATAGCAAGACCGAAGATAAAGTATTTTAGGCCGAC
>JBJTMR010000223.1:0-34319 GCA_046070625.1 Bdellovibrio sp.
GAATCCTGTAGTTACAGTTAGATGAAACGCACGAATAATTGGCCTGGCTGACGAGGTGCTATTTGAAGCAAGTTTTGATTACAGGAGCTTCCACGGGAATCGGATTTGATATCACTAAGACACTTTGTGAAAAAGGTTATCGAGTCTGGGCGACAGTACGAAATCCAAAAGTTCTGGAACGCCTTAAAGAAGATTATGGTGATCGCTTAAGTATCATCCAAATGGACGTCACTCACTCGAAGGAAATTCAAGAAGCCGTTGAGTTTGTTAAAGAGTCATTGAATCCCAAGCAAGAATTCATTCTTATCAATAATGCCGGAATTGCAAGCGGCGGTCCGGTGGAGGCGTTAGCTCTTTCGGAATGGCGAAACGTTTTTGACGTGAACGTGTTCGCCCTGGTGGAAATGACTCGGTCCTTTTTACCAATTCTTAGGGAAACTAAAGGGCGAGTTATTAACATCGGTTCGATCAGTGGCAGAATTGCCTCACCGTTCTTAGGGCCATACTGTGCTTCGAAATTCGCGGTACGAGCTTTTTCAGACTCGCTTCGTCGAGAGATGAATTACTTTGGCGTGAAGGTGGTTTTGATTGAGCCTGGCCCCATTCGTACGGAAATCTGGTCTAAATCTATTCGCGCCAGCGACGAGGCTGCTAAAAAGTTCCCACCAATTATTGCGGCAACCTATGGTCCCCTTATGGAATCTCTTCGCGAAGGAGTGGTTAAGACGGCCGAAGGCGCTGTGCCCGTTCAAAAGGTGACAGAAAGTGTGATTCAGGCTGTGGAAAGCCGGACTCCGCAGGTGAGTTATCTGGTTGGTAAAAACGTTCGCCTTCAGGCCACTCTGGCAAGGTTTTTACCGAGTGGCGCAATGGACAAATTAATGAAGGCCGGATTGAAATTTCAGAAGGGTTGATTACTTCTTTTGGATGGTCTCAGACTCGAAACGATCGTTAATGGAGATGTATTTCTTTTTAGAAACACGGATCGTCGGGATGTCTGCTTCCGACTTTCCTTCCGCTTTCATTTTCTCGACTTCAAAAGGAACAATTTGTTTGCCCGCTTTTTTGTTCGGATGAAGTTTGTATTGGTAGGCACAGTTTCTTGAACAAGTATCTTTTTTGAACTCAAGTTTGATACAAGCATCACAAACCAAAGCCTCAGAGTCACAGCGCTTGCAATCAACTTTGATGGTCGAAGGCTGGCCGCAATGAGGGCAAAGGCCGAATTTTTTTGAGGGCTCTAAGTTTTGGTCCAAAGCTACGCGGTGGTCAAATACGAAGCATTCTCCTTCGTATTGATCGTTCGGATATTCTTTGAGGTAGTTGATGATGCCGCCATCCAATTGGAAAACGTTATCATAGCCCTTGTCTTGTAATTCCAAAATACCTTTTTCACACCGGATTCCGCCGGTGCAGAAGATAAGCATTTTTTTGTCTTTAGGAATTCCTTGTGCCTCAATATACTGTGGGAACTCCGTGAACTTTTCGATGTTTGGATTCAGTGCGCCCTTGAAGGTTCCGATTTGGTATTCGTACCAATTGCGCGTATCAATCATCACGTAATCAGTTTCTTCTTTCATCACGCGATTCCATTCAGTTGGAGTCAGATGATGATTCACTCCTTCAGGAGGCGTCATTTCCGGAATTCCGGTGGTGACGATCTCTTCTCTGATTTTGACTTTAAAACGACGGAACGGCGCTTTGTCAGAAAAGGAATCTTTAAAAAATTGATCTGGTTGGTGGAAGTAGTCGCGAACAAATTGTTTCCAGGCTTCAAAAGATTCCGCCGTGGTTGCAGATACGGTGGAGTTGTAACCTTCCGTGCCCAAAATAATTAATCCTTTAATACCAAGCTCCTCAGCTTTAGTTTCAAGGTCCTTATTTACAGCTTCAGGGTTTTCGATCTTTAAGAATTTATAGAAAGTTGTAACATAATGCTTTTGAGCACTGGAATTTGTCATGATGACCACCTCAGTTGTCCAATCCCGGTTCCAAACCAGGGGGAGTTGAAAGTTGCGAAAGTTGTTATAAGTGTCTGGCGGGTAATCCGCAATAAGAAAGCGACTTTCGGCGTTAAATCCACCGCGAGCGGGTAAAAACTTGCAGGGGTCCCAAGGTTTCGATTAAATACGGTTTTTAATAGTCAATTTAAAGGTTTATCTATGTTAGCGACTCCGCAAATTCAAAAAGAAATTCAAAGACGCCGCACCTTTGCGATCATCTCGCATCCGGATGCGGGTAAGACGACGCTCACTGAAAAATTACTTTATCACGGTGGTGTGATCCATGAAACCGGGGAAGTAAAAGGTAAATCCGGAACGAAAGCTGTGACGTCTGATTGGATGGCGATGGAGCGAGAAAAAGGGATTTCTATCACGTCCTCTGTGATGACCTTTGACTTTGATAACTTGCGTGTAAACCTTCTGGACACTCCGGGGCATAAGGACTTCTCTGAAGATACTTATCGCGTTTTGATGGCCGTAGACTCGGCTTGTATGTTGATCGACGTAGCCAAAGGGGTGGAGGAGCGCACGAAGAAACTTTATGAAGTTTGTCGTCTGCGCAAAGTTCCGATTTTCACTTTCGTCAATAAATTGGACCGTGAAGGTAAAGATCCTCTGACATTGATTGATGAAGTTGAGAAAACTTTGAATATGCAGTGTTATCCTGTGACTTGGCCTTTAGGGATCGGGCAACGTTTCCGTGGTATTTACAATCGTTTGACTAAAGAAATCTGGATTTATGATCAACGCCGTGAAGAAGTGGAAGATTACAAAGTCATTCCTTTTGAAAAAGGCAAAGATGATAAAATTTTGTACGACTATCTCGATAAAGAATCTGCGGATCAAGTTCTTGAAGAGCTAGATCTTATTGAGGGTGCTTTGCCGCCATTTGATGTGAATGACTTCTTGAATGGAACAATTTCTCCTGTGACCTTTGGCTCTGCCAAACAGAATTTCGGTGTGGATACGTTCCTTCAGTTCTTCACGAAATACGCGCCGGGGCCTCAGCCGCGTCACACAAAAGATAACAAAGACATCGATCCGTGCGATGCGAATTTCACTGGTTTTGTTTTTAAGATTCAAGCCAATATGGATAAGCGTCACCGTGACCGTATTGCGTTCATTCGTATTTGTTCAGGCAAGTTTGAGCGCGGGATGAAGGTCAAACATTCTCGGCATGATAAAGAATTGCGTCTGTCTTATGCCAGTCAGTTCGTGGCGGCCGATAAAGAAACTGTCGATGATGCTTATGCAGGCGATATCGTGGGGGTCGGTGACACTGGAAATTTTGCCATTGGGGATTGTGTTTACGCCTCTGGTAAAGTTCACTTCGAAGACATTCCTAAGTTTGCGCCCGAGCTTTTTGGTAAACTTTCAGTCCGCGATGCTTTGAAACGACAAAAAATGAATGAAGCCCTGAATCACTTGTCTGAAGAAGGAGCCATCCAGCTTTTTATCGATCCTATAGTTGGCCATCAAGACCCGATCATAGGTGCCGTTGGTGAGCTTCAGTTTGAAGTTCTTTTGCGTCGCTTAGTGGATGAATATAATTTGGAAGTAAAATTGACTCGCCTTCCGTATGGCGTGGCTCGCTGGCCGCGTACGGCTGATGGTAAGCCTGCTGCAAACTTGAAGGGTGGAGCGCACATGTTCCGCGACCTTCAGGACAATCCAGTGGTTCTTGTGAATCAAGAGTGGGATTTGAACTGGTTGATGCGTGAGAATACGGACGTTGAATTCCATACTAGTATTTCAAGAGCGAGATAATGACATTACCTCTTCAGATTGAAAACCTCAGGAAAATATATTCTACCGGCCAAGAGGCCGTGAAGGGTGTTTCCTTTGATGTAAAACCGGGGGAGATTTTCGGTCTTCTGGGGCCTAATGGTGCCGGTAAGACGACGATCATCTCTACGATTACAACACTTGAGGAGCCAACCTCGGGTGTCGTCGAGGTTTTTGGTCAGAATGTTTTAGAGAATCCTCGTTTCACGAAAAGACAGTTGGGTGTGGTTCATCAGGAAGTCATCAATTCTGGTTTTTTTGATGTTGAAGAAATTTTGAAGTTTCAATCGGGTTATTACGGCATTCGCAATAACAAAGAACGCATTGATTTTCTGTTACATAAGCTTTCTTTGTATGAACATCGCAATAAAAAAGTGAAGCAGCTTTCAGGCGGGATGAAAAGACGTTTGATGATTGCAAAAGCCCTTGTGCACACGCCAAAGCTTTTGTTGTTAGATGAGCCAACTGCTGGAGTCGATATCGGCTTGCGAGAGACCTTGTGGCAGTTTGTTCGTGAGTTGCGTTCTGAAGGGATGTCGATCCTTTTAACGACCCACTATCTGGAAGAAGCGGAAGAGTTGTGCGATCGCATTGGGATTATCAATCTGGGGCATCTGGAAGCCTTGGGGGAAACCAAGGAGTTGATTCGTAAGTACACGCAGAAAAAAATCCGCGTAACCTTAACATCTCCGTTTCCAGTGAAGTCGGATAGTTTGTTTATGCAAGAAGGGGATGAGCTTTTGTTTTTAGTCTCTCCTGGAAAAATGATGGGGGAGTTCTTGGCCGAAACGAAGATTCCCGTCGAGCTTATCAAAGACGTCAAAATTGAAGAGGGTAATCTTGAAGAGGCCTTTATGAAGGTCGTGCGATCATGACTCCATTTTTGACTTTGTTTCGTCGTGAAATTGCTCGCTTTTTAAAAGTCATCGTGCAAACGATCATTACCCCATTTGTGTCGTCGTTTTTGTATTTGCTGATTTTTGGGGTTTCCTTGGGCAGCACCATGCCCTCACATCAAGGTGTGAGTTATTTAGCCTTTTTGATTCCCGGGTTGATGATGATGGGGTTGATGAATAATGCCTTTCAAAACTCATCCTCGTCTATTGTTTCGTCTAAATTTTCCGGTGATTTGGAAGATTTGCGAGTGGCTCCCGTGAGCAATCAAGAAATTATTTGGGCGATGGGGTTAGGGGCCTTGGTTCGTGGTTTCTTAGTTTCAGTCATTACCTTTATTGTTGGTTCGGTTTTCTGTTGGTATCAGCAAGGGGCTGTTCTAGGGATCGCACATCCTATTTTTGCTATGTATTTTATAATTGTGGGTGGGATGATTTTTGGATTGCTCGGGATTTCCGTGGCATTCTGGGCGACAAGTTTTGATCAACTCTCTGCTTTTTCGGCGTTTATTTTATTGCCGCTCACTTATTTGGGGGGAGTATTTCTTTCGATAGAAAATCTTCACCCCATTTGGCAGATGATTTCGAGATTAAATCCATTGCTATATCTTATTAATGGGCTTCGTTACGGTGTTATTGGGGTCAGTGATGTTCCCATGGAAGTGGCTGTTCCGGTGTCATTGTTAGGGTTTATTGTGTTTTATTTCATGGCGATGTTTTCGTTACGCAGGGGTTCATTCCAACGTTGGTAATAGAGCTGATGTTGTATATATAAAAATAACGCCACAAGTTATTGGGGATTTCTTTACCGCACTTGCTTTCGTAGGTTAAGAAATCCAGTGCGCTGTCAGATAATTTTTTTCGTGTTGCATCGTCGCCGCAGTACCATGTACAGCTTCCTCCTTGTGCGTAGAAAAAACTTATCTGACAGCACACAAGTCCGGAGACTTAAAGATGTTTGAGAATTTATCAGATAAAATCATGACAAGCCTTAAAAAGGTTCGTGGTCAAAGTAAGATCAGCGAATCTAACGTTGAAGAAGTCATTAAGGAAATTCGCCTGAGCCTTCTAGAGGCCGACGTAAACTTTAAAGTCGTAAAAAACTTTATCGATAAGGTGAAGGCCAAGGCTCTTGGAGCGGAGGTTTTGCAAAACGTAAATCCGGGCCAGCAATTTGTTAAGATTGTTCATGACGAATTGGTGAATACGCTGGGTGGTGGCGCCGTTGATATCAATGTGCGTGAAAATCCAAGCGTGATTTTTATGGTCGGTTTGCAAGGGGCTGGTAAGACGACATCCTCTGCGAAATTGGCACTTTATATCCGTCAAAAGCTGGGAAAAAAGCCAGGTCTTGTTCCAGCAGACATCTATCGCCCAGCGGCGATTGAGCAGCTTCAAACTCTAGGTAAACAGAATAGTATTCCGACATTCCCGACTCCAATTGGAATGAAGCCTGAAGAAATCTTAGAGAAATCTAAGCAATGGGCTCGCGACAATATGGTGGACGTTGTGATCGTGGATACGGCAGGTCGTTTGCAAGTCGATGACGAGTTGATGGGTGAGCTTGGGCGTTTGAAAGATATTTGGGCACCGCAAGAGATCTTATTGGTTGCTGATGCGATGCTGGGGCAACAGTCCGTAAACGTTGCTGAGGGCTTCCATAAGCGCTTGAGTCTGACCGGTTTAGTTCTGACGAAAGTAGATGGGGATGCGCGCGGTGGTGCGGCACTTTCTATTCGTGAAGTAACGGGCATTCCAATTAAATTCCTAGGCGTGGGTGAAAAGGTTGCTGCTCTTGAGGTGTTCCATCCAGATCGTTTGGCTGGTCGAATCCTTGATATGGGTGACGTTTTATCTTTAGTGGAAAAAGCTCAAGAAGTGATCGATGAAAAAGCGGCGCGAGACTCTGCTAAAAAGATCATGAAAAATGAGTTCACCTTGGAAGATTTTTTAACTCAGATCCAACAGCTTAAAAAGATGGGTGGCTTTGAGACTATTTTGAAGTTTTTACCGGGCATGGGGGATCTTTCTAAGCAATTGAAGAATATGACCCCTCCGGATAATGAAATGAAGAAAATTGAAGCTATTATTCATTCCATGACTCTTCAGGAGCGCCAGAATCATAAAATACTGAACGCATCGCGTCGTCAGCGTATCGCAAACGGCAGCGGAACCCAGGTTCAGGACGTCAACAAGTTGATAAAACAGTTTGAAGACGCTAAAAAAATGATGGGCGGCCTGATGAAAATGGGTATGGGTCGTGGCGGCGGGATGAAGTTCCCATTTTAAGGCTTGATATTTAATTATAAACACAGTACACACTTGGACTTACTGTTTTGAACAAGAGGTTTAGAAATGGCAGTTGTAATTCGTTTGGCTCGTATGGGCGCTAAGCATGATCCTAAATACCGCATCACTGTTGCGGATTCTCGTCGTTATGTGACTGGTAAATTCCTTGAAATCCTTGGTGTTTACAATCCAACTCCTAAAGGTAACGACAAGAAGGTTGAACTTGATCTAGCTAAAGTTGAAGCTTGGATCAAAAAAGGTGCTCAACCTACAGACCGTGTTAAGCACGTTATTAAGTTGGCCCAAGGTAAATAAATAGTTGGCATCTGAGTGATGTGCTATAAAATATCACTTAGGTAACTATCTGTTGGGGGTAATTATGGATAGCTTGAAAGACCTCGTTGAGTTCATGGCGAAGTCCCTTGTTGATAAGCCTGATAATGTTGAAGTGGATGAGATCCCTGGTCAACAAACCACTTTGCTTGCACTTAAGGTTGATAAAGAAGATCTGGGTAAAGTAATTGGTAAGCAAGGTAAGACTGCAGCAGCGATGAGAACAATCATCCGTGCAGCCGGAACTAAGCTCAACAAACGCTATCACTTGGACATCGTTGAATAGACGATTTTAAGTAAAAATTTAGATTTCTCAAGGAAGGGGTTGTTTAAGAACAGCCCCTTTCTATTTTTTTCGGGAGCAAATATGAAATTAGTTGGCAAAATCAGAGAAGCCCACGGACTTAAAGGTGACCTTTATGTTCTGATTTTTTCTGGTGATATTTCTTGGGCAAAACGCATGAAGAAATTTACTCTTCAGGGGAAAAATTCAGAAGGACCTCAAGAGTTCACAGTGGAACGTGTGAAGCCATTCAAAAAAGGTCTTATCGTGAAAGCTGCGGAAGTGGCAGATCGTACGGCAGCTGAAGGCCTTGAGCACATGGAGTTTTTGATTGAGGAAAGTCTTCTGGTTTCTAAAGCCGGCGAAACAATCTATTTGTCTGAAATTAAAAATTTCAAATTGAAAGATGTTGAACAAAAGACTCTTGGTGAAATCGTCGATTTTTCTAGCAATGGCGTTCAGGACCTTTTGGTTGTTGATGCTGGCGGGAAGAAAGTTGAAGTTCCCTTTGTGGATGCTTTCATTAAGAAAATTGATTTTAAGCACCAAGTGGTGGTGATGGATCTTCCAGAAGGTCTTTTCGATCTTGAGAATGCTTAATGCTCAAAATTGATGTAATCACTCTTTTCCCTGAGATGATTGAAAGCGCCACGAAGTTTGGCGTTTTAGGTCAGGCTCTAAAGAGTGATTTGCTTCAAGTGAACTCTCACACGCCTCGAGAGTTTTCTTCCGGTGTTCACCGTCAGGTGGATGATCGTCCGTTCGGAGGTGGTGACGGCATGATCATGATGTCGGAGCCTCTGGAAAAATCGCTACAAAAAGTGAAACATAAGAATTCTCGCGTAATCTATTTATCTCCGCAAGGAGACATCCTGACGGACCAGAAAGCGCGCTCGTTGGCGAAGACAGAGCATTTAGTTTTAATCTGTGGTCGCTATGGCGGAATTGATCAGCGAATCATTAACTCCTATGTCGATGAGGAAATCTCCATTGGCGATTATGTTTTGTCAGGCGGAGAGCTGGGCGCTCTTGTTGTGATTGATGCGGTTTCGCGTTTCATTCCTGGAGTATTGGGACACAACGAGAGTGCAGATAAAGATAGTTTTTCAGAGGGGCTTTTGGAGCATCCTAATTTTACTCGTCCGCGCGAGTATTTGGGAGAAGAAGTTCCGGAGATTCTTTTAAATGGAAATCACAAGCTCATTGGCGAATGGAAGACGAAAGTCTCTGCGTTGGTAACCTTGATGAAGCGACCCGATTTATTTCAAGCCTATCTTGAAAAAGAGAATGAACAGTACCGCGCTCTTAAAAAGAAAAAGACGGAGGCTCCTTTGAAGGAGCTTAAAAAGTTTTGGATGAATTTGTCTTCGCAAGATCGCAAAGCCTTGGGTCTTGAGGAGCTGACTGAGGAAGACTTTAATGGCTGAAGAAAATGATTACGTTCCGCGCTTGGCAATTGGTCTCGTTCATTACCCGGTGAAGGATCGCCTTGGGAAGACTGTAGCGACCAATATCACAAATTTCGATATCCATGACATCGCCCGAGCGGCCAAGGTGTTCGGGGTGGAAAAATATTACATCATCCATCCAATGAAAGAGCAGCTAATGTTCGTGGATCGCGTATTGGACCACTGGCGCACAGGGCAAGGGGCGAAGTACAACCCGATGAGAAAGACGGCTCTCGGGCCAGTAAAGCCTATTGAGAGCCTTGAAAAGGCTATCGAGGACTGGAATGTGCCGGAAGCCTTAGTTATTGCGACCTCGGCTCGAGATGAGGGGTTAAAAAAGTATACTTTTGCTGACTTGCGTCACGTAATGCATGTAGAAAAAAGACCAGTCCTTATGATATTTGGTACGGGTAACGGCTTGACGTCTGATCTCTTAAAGTCCTGCTCCGGAGTTTTAGAGAGCATCAAAGGGGCTCCGCCCCAAGATTACCGCCATCTTTCTGTAAGATCGGCAGTAAGTATCTGTCTTGACCGCGTAATGGGTCCATGGTAGACCCTTGTTTTACTTTTCGTAAAAATTGATTGGCATAAGGGACTAAGCAATGGCTAAAGCTGTAAAAAAATCTGAAGTTAAAGAAACTAACCTAGTTCGTCGCGTAAGCATCAAAGCTGGCAAAAAAAACATCCAAGCTTTCGACTCTGGAGACACTGTTAACGTATTCGTTAAAGTTAAAGAGGGTGAGAAAGAGCGTGTTCAGCTTTACAAAGGTATCGTAACTAAAATCCAAGGTTCAGGAGCTGCAAAATCTTTCACAGTTCGTAAGATCTCTGCGGGTGTTGGCGTTGAAAGAACTTTCCCGTTCAACTCTCCATCTTTGGATAAAGTTGAATTGGTAAACATCGGTAAAGTACGTCGTTCTAAACTTTACTTCCTTCGCAAACTTTCTGGTAAAGCTGCGAAAATTGAATCTGAATTGGCTTCTCCTTCTCAAGCAGCAGCTGAGTAGTTTGATTCCGACTTAGTCGGAATGAAGTCCCAGATTTATATTTAAAAATCGACAAAGACTTGGTTCGAAAGACCCAGGTCTTTTGTTTTTTGTGAAACAACTTCGATGAAGTCGAAATGCAAGACGAGTCTCTGTCGCGGGGATTCAAGCAAATTTCATCAGTGACCGTTCGTTATGTTTCTGTCTAAAATCCTGGCTTGTCGATGTAACATAACTGTTCATCAGCTCATCCAGAAAGCGACAGCATGGCTAAAACAGCAAAGATCACAGTCAAATCGGCAGCAATGTCTGCAAAATCATCCACTGAATCCACATCTGCGAAAAAAAAGAAAACTCCCAATGAGAGAGTCGACTTGCCTAGAATCGATTGGCGTAAATTTGGTCCTGAGCCCGTAATCGGTGTTGATGAAGTGGGACGTGGTTGTCTGGCTGGGCCCGTCTATGCGGCGGCAGTGATCTTTGATTCTGGAGAGCTTCAAAATACCGTGACAGATTCAAAGCTTTTGTCCGAAGAGCGTCGTGAAGAGTTGGCTCTGTTGATTAAGGAAAAACACAAAGTCGGTATTGGTTATGCAACGGTTGAAGAGATCGATGAGATCAATATTCTTCAGGCATCGCTGTTGGCGATGAAGCGCGCGATTGAAAATCTAGGTGTGACTTCGGGGCATGTGCTTGTAGACGGAAATCAGAAAATTCCAAATCTTGTCGGTTTTGAACAAACCACAGTTGTTAAGGGGGACTTGCGAGTGGCGCCAATATCTGCGGCTTCCATTGTGGCCAAGGTGACTCGTGACAACTTGATGAAAGAGTTGGGAGTGAAATTTCCAGTTTATGGATTCAAAGAGCACAAAGGGTACTCCACGCCCGTTCATAAAAAGTCCATCGTCGAACATGGACCCTGCGATCACCATCGCAAATCCTTCGCTGGCGTTAAAGAATACGTCCGTTAAAACATATTGGGCCCATGATCGTGGGCTTAATTCTGAAAAATTCGTTCAGCAACATTATGAAAAGAAAAAATACCATCTATTAAAGCAAAGGTTGAAAACTCCCTTTGCTGAAGTCGATTTATTATTTCGCTCTCCGGATGGTCGACATCTGTTGTTGGTAGAAGTAAAAACCGCCAATCAAGGGACCTTCTATGGTGCGCGAGTTTCGTCACGGCAAAAGTATCGTTTGCTCGGAGCGGCTAGCTTTCTTGCTGAAAGATATAAAACACTAGTCGAAGTCCATTGGGCCTTCGTCACCAAAAACGGCGAAGTCACAATCATCGAAGACATCACCTAGCTGCTTCAGCTTGCGCGACGGCTGTCGCTCCAGCACTGCCAGTCCGAGAGCTATGCAGGCTAGGAAATTGATTTCCTGACCTGCGCCTTTAGAATCCGAATTGGTCTAGGGCCTCTGGCGGGATTGGTGGTTTTGGAGTTCCGTCGAAATTGAACTCGAAATTCAAGCGTAAGTTGGTGTCACCACCAGTAACCTGATCTTGAATGAAGGTGATTGTCCAGCAGTCACCAGGGGGCTTGAATTGCGCAATATAAGCCCAGGATTTCACTTGTTGATTCGTTGACGACTCTGCCCAGTTGGCATCGTAAACAAGGCGGCCCATCAAATTAATGTACTTGGAAATAAAACCTGACGAAAACGTGTAGTCCTCCGTACGGCTGCTGGTATCAACAGTTTTACCAGGAGAAATTTTATATTGGCGGGTCAAGGCTACTTGGAAAAATTGTCCCTGATCATTCATCAAGCGCACGCGAGATGAGGCGTTGGTGACGTTTTGATAAGGGAAGTAATTGAAGATCGAATAGGTCTGGAATTTGTCTAAGCGAACATTGAGAATGGCGCTAAGGTCAGACCAGGGCTCCCCATTGGCTTTGTTGGATTGGGTCGCATCATACGACTGGGCAAGCTTTAAGTAAGCAATTTGTTGGTATTCAGGACGATCTCCAACCCATTTCTTTTCCACTAGTTTATTGGTCACAGCCATTGTGACCAGGTTGCGGTCATACACGCGATCGTTGTAATCGAACTGCAGTCCGAACAAGCTTCCGGTATCTAAGTCTGAAACGCTGTCGGTGGAGGTGTAGGGTGCATCGTTCACCTCTCCTTGCCCAAAGAAAGGGTGATTTTTTTGATCAAGCCACGGGATGTTTGTGTACGACACCTCTGGGATAATTTCGTGCTTATAACGAGTGGCTTTTGCGCTGACCAGATCGCCGTAAATGCGGCTGAAATCCATGCGACCACTGAGCTCGGTGCGCGCATAACGACGAACGTAATCACGCTGGTCGCCAACCTCAAAGTTGTAGTGAGTTTCACGATAGCTCACGCGGGGAAGGATGTCGATTCCATCGGAGACTTTGATGGGGTAAGAAAGTGTCGGTAGGACGTCCAAGCGTTGTCCCGTGCGGATTAAGTCGGTTGCGGGGTCATACTGACCGTCGTGAACTCGTTGACAGAGGGGACTGTCGGACCACTTAGGGTTATTGCAGGTATTGGCAATGTAGCGAATTCTGTCAGATCCGGTTCCGGTGTACACCATATCATCATAAGCATTGCCGGCTCTGGCGAAATTCACATAGTCCAAGTTGATGGTGTAGACGAAATTAGTTTCGCCGATATTTTTTTCTACCTGTGACCAGCGAATCTCTGGAAGCCTGTGAACGGAATCGTCATTTCCAGCCTGCGGGTCTGCTTGAAGAAGATTTACGTAGTAAGAAGTATCGACGCTAAAATGTTGGTCTTTGGTGTTTTTTGTAACAGAGACGCGATTTTCCATGGCGGCATCACCATGGTTCATGGTTTCAAGAGGGAAATCCTTGGGGTACTGAAGATCGCTGGCGAGGTTGACTGAAGCCCTTTGGATATAGTCATCAGGCATTGTGTAGTAATGTTCGTACTTAATGTACCAACGATCGATAGGTTTGTTTTTATCTTGATCAGGGCGGAAAGTATTTAAGCGTGAATCCGTCGCAAAGGCATTATCGTAAAGGCTGGCGACATTCAACTGCCCGGAGCTTTCACCATTCAGGACATAGCGATACTCCATCAGACCTTTAAGTCCCCTGCGTTCGTAGTTCTTCATTGTGAGCGTTGCATCAGTGCTGCGGGAGATGGCCCAAAAGTAGGGCTGATTGATCGTGAATCCACCAGTGTCCGAAATTTCAAAGCCTGGAGTTAAGAGTCCTGATTGTCTGTCGCTTTTCAGAGGAACAACTAGATAGGGGAGCCAGAAGACGGGAACGTCAGAAATTCGTAAGATCGCATTTTTGATATACGCATAGCCCCCCATTTCGGCACGCACTGTGGAGCCGGAAAAACTCCAAGACGCAGGGCAGTTGGTACAAGTGGTGTAATCTGCGGAACTGACGATGAATTCTTGATCACCCGTTTTTTCTAAGAGAGTTCCTGAAAATGTCACGGGGCCCGAGCTGACGAATCCGTTGTAAATAACGCCCGTATTATTTTCGTAATCCAGATTTACTCTGTCGCCTGCGATCGTTGATTTTGTATTGCTGATTTCAACGTTGCCGATCAGTTCTGCGCGGTGGGTTCTTAAGTACACATGAGCTTTGTCTGCTTTCATGTGTTGTCCCTGATAAACAATCTGAACGTTGCCTTCTAATTCGACGGTTTCTTTTTCGTTGTCTCGAAACATGTTGTCAGCATTGATCAGAATACCTTGAATTTTTGCCACGGGCTCGCCCACAGCAAAGGCAGCCGTCGCTGCCAGTGAAGGCAGAATTAGAAGTAAGGACAAGATGAACCAGCGTTGAAGCACCAAAATATAGTAGGGATCGACAGGTCGTTTGTCGAGCTTGAAAACGAGAAAATCCTAGCCTTCTTTTGGACTCAAAAAAACGACGCTAAATGCCGTTAAGAAAAGGCTGAGTCATTTTACGGATGAAAGGGGCCTTCATGGAAGTTAAACTCGTTCTAGATGGTGATATTACCATTGTATCTTTAAGTGGTCGTATTGAAATGGAGAAAACACAGTCTTTCAGATCTGCGTGCCTTCAGAATTTTGCGCAAAAGAAAGTCGTGTTTTGCATGAAAAACCTGAATTTCGTAGGCTCTTCGGGGATTCAAACTTTTTTTGGCGTTTTAAATGAACTTAATGCGGCAAACCAAATGAGTGTGAAAATCGCCGGTTTGAATCCAGACTTTCAACGTCTTTTGAGCTTCACCGAGTGCTCGGCGCTTGAAGTGCATGAAAATATTGAAGGGGCTCTACAAAGTTTCTAGAGCCCGTCCTGTTTGCGAATTTCATTAAGTTTTTGACTAAGCTCAAGGTTGAGTCTCTCAAGGGCAGAGGCGGCAGCTTTGAGCTTTTCGTTTTCTTCGTTTTTCGAATTCCACATAAATCTCAAACTCTCGAGTTGCTCAAAATACTGACGATTTTCTTTCTCCAGTTTTTGGATGCACTCTTGGTCTTCGACAACGCGAATTTGTAAGTCTGCATGTTCAACACCAAGTTTTTGGTTTTGACGACTGAGTTCGCTCATTCGTTCTTGCTGCTTAGAGATCTCTTGCTCTAAGCGATCACGCAATTCTTCTTTGCTGCGGCGAAGTACGACCAGTTCGTTTTCCAAGCTATCTTGGCGCTCTAAAGCCGTATGGAGCTTCAGGGTTTTAACTTCAAGATCCTCTTGAGCCTGATGCAAGACTTTAAGTTCTTTGCTCATGCTTTGAATTTGATCTTCGTAAAATTGAACCATTTCTTGGGCTTTTTTCTCTGAAGCCTCAACTTGAAAACGAGAATTTTTGGTCACTTCGATGATTTGGTGGCGAAGGTCGCGCAACAAAGCTTCTTTGTGATTTAAGGAGTTTTCTATCTCATGGATCCGAGAGTCCTGAGTTCTAGAGTATTCTTTAAGTTGAGTAATGTACGGCTTCACTTGAGTTTTGATGCGATCATGATATTTCTGATGGCGTATCAATTCCGAATTCATAGCCTGTGCTTTTTCAGTTAAAGCACGGAGTTTTTCACCTTGAACTTCTTTTGCGCGCTCCAGTTGATCAACTTTGTGTTTCCACATGTTGTCTTTTTCACGCCACACAAGAATTTGATCTGTGATGGATGATTGAGCAAGGCGAGCCTTGTTGGTTTCTTCGCTCAATCTTTGGTTTTCATTTTCAAGTAATGAAAGTCGACGCAATGACACTTTAAGGCGTGCCATCAGATCTTCATTTTGAGAAATGAGATTTTCTACAGTGGATGACTTCAGAATCTCTTTAGGGAGATGGCTGTAATCAGCTCTTTTAGGGAGCTCGTCAGGCAAAGGAATTTGCCCCACTGGTTGAGTCGATTGCTGTTCGTCAGCATCGAAATCTAAATGTTTTAACTTAGCGCTCTGGAATTGTTCGGTGTCCATAGCCCTCCTCCATGAAGTCTAGGTCGCCCTAAATCTAGTTTCTCAATATGATCCAAGTCCGTCAAACCAAAGGCCTAAGACCTAGACCTAAGGCGTGCGAAAAAGGCTTTATGGATCGAAGTTTAAATCCGAAAAGAATTCTATGGCAGTTCCAGCACTAAAAGAAGCCGTTGCGGTTGTCGAAGATACAAAGAAAAAAGAAGAGTCCGCCTTTTTCGATATTGGGGTGGATCGCACTGATTTAGGGAAGCACGGTTCTCTTCGCTATGACATTCTGACGTGGGTGCTGGATGAGCGCTACGATAAGGCTATTGAAGAGTTAAAAGACTTTCTTGGGCGTCCGTCAGAGTACCCCAATTTTAAAGACAAGATCACACGCTATATTCATCACGCCGTTGACCTTATTTATGCAATTAAAGCTAAAAGAGGTTTCCCGGGGATCAATTCGCTGACTCGAGCAAAACAACAAGAGTTACGTGAAAAGTTTAAAGAGCACTTTAAAGAGCTTCAATATATACTTAAAATCGTTGAGAAAACCCAAGGTGACTTGCGAATTCAGGATGCAAGGTCAACCATCTATGTTGTCCGTGCTTTGTGGTTGGCTTCTTTGGGTATTATAGTTTTGGGTTTTTGGTTGGATATTGTTAATGGCTTGGCTCAAACCAGTATTGTTGTTTTCGATGATCTATTTACTAAACTTGCGAGTTATTTAGCAGGGATAATGGGGCTTTAGATAAAGAGCCTCATTGTAAAAATAAAAAAAAAGCCACTGTTGTCAGTGGCTTTTTTTATTTCTAATTTCCTTTGATGGCCCTGTAGGCTGATTCAAGGATTGGAATCAGTTGTCCTCCGCTGAGAAGTTTGCCGTTAACAAACACGGTAGGAGTTCCTTGGATTTGAGCGGCCGCACCCTCATTTGCCATAGAGCGAATGAGTTCGGCGGTCGCAGGGTCGTTAAGGCATTTCTTCAAGTCTTCTGCGGAGATGCCCACAACTTTTGATACTGAATCTAGGTTTTTATCTAAGCTGCCTGCTTGGATAATATCTGTTTGATTTTCAAAGATATAATCGTGAGCCATCCAGCCTTTTTGGGCGATTTTTTCTGAACACATGACAGCTGACGCCAGACCGCAGGAGATCCCATCGCCACCACCTTTTATGGCTTCATTACAAGTGCCATCTAAAGGAAATGGTTTGAAGATCAACTTAACGTCAGGGTGGCTTTGCGTAAAGTTATGCAAGCTTGGTGCGGCGTGTTTGCAATGGGGGCAGCGGAAGTCTGCAAACTCAACAATTGTCATCACAGGCTCTGCGGAGCCTTTTTGCATGGAAAGACCTTTTGAGGGATCAAATTTTTGTTCTGGAGAGGTCGCCCAGTAGGCTACTTTGTCTTTGGCCGTTTTTTCGATTTCCCCAAGTCCGTGGCTTTCAAGGTACATAATATTTCCGATGACAGCAAAAACAGGAATTGCAATCACGGAGCCAAGGAACCATTTGTCGGTGACGAAGGCATCTTTGACGTCGTCCATAAGGTTGTTGAGGCTTAAATCTTCGGCACCAAGCCACGCTCCGGTAAAGCCAATAAGTGAAAGAGCGTAAGTGCTAATACAGAAGATGCAGTATGCGGTCATTGCAGTTAGGGAGATGATTCCCATTGTGACGGAGGCGATCACTGTAACAAGGGAAATCAGGAAAGCGTATCTAGAAGATTTGCTGCGGTCCTGAACCAGATTTAGGCGGGTTACCGTTAAAAGAAAAAGCAGGATAGCATTGGTAGCGACGCCCCAAAGTGCCATTGGGATGCCAAATAAAGCTGAGAACTTACTTGCAGTGACGGTGTCGCAATTAAAAGTTGCGCTAAGATTGCAGACAGAGGCTCCCTCGAGGAGTCCGAACTTCACTCCATAGAAATGAACGGTCAGGTATCCGTGAACCCCGATGGCGACGATTGTGGAGATAATTGCCAAAAGGAGAAATTTGTTTTTGCTGGCTGTATTTTTCATGGATTTAATTCAAGCTTAGTTTGGTGTTTGAAATCAATGAAAATTATGTAAAAATTGAAAGGCTATCAAGGAAGACAGCTTGAACGACTTACAAAAATGGATTCGTATTAGAAAAGATCTCTATCTACAGATGGAGAAGCAGGTTCGACATCGACTTGGGGAAGATACTCCGGAGTTGATGCGTTATCACAAGATATATCAGACTGAATTTCTTAAAAAATGGCGGGCGGCGTCTCATAAGGATTTGTGGGAACAAATGGAGCAATCCCAGGTTGTTTTGATGGGGGACTTTCATGCTCTTCATCAGTCCCAAAAAGCTCAAGCACGGGTGTTGCGTCATATTCCAAAATCTCGAAACACTGTTTTGGCCGTCGAATTCTTTGAAGCTTCGGATCAGCCCCATATAGATAAGTTTCTCAGCGGTAAAATGGGAGAGAAGGACTTTTTGAAGGCCGTGCTGTGGGAGCAACGCTGGGGATTTCCTTGGGAAAACTATCGTCCGCTGTTGCGTTATGCTCAGAAAAATAAAATTCCAGTTTACGGCCTTAATCGAGGGTTTAAAAAAAGAACCGCAACCACGTTAAAATCTCGCGATATCTTTGCCGGTAAAAAAATTGCTGAACTAGTTAAGAAGTATCCAGAGAGTTTGATCTTCGTAGTGTACGGAGATTTGCATTTGGCGAAAGAACATATCCCCGCTGAAATTGTTAAAGTCATGGGGCCGTCTTTTGATAAGAAAATTCTGCGTTTATTTCAGAATGCTGAGAAAATCTATTTTCAACTTTTGCAGAAAGAGTCCGAGGCCACCACTGATTTGGTGCGCTTGGCGCGCAACTCGTTTTGCCTTATGAGTGTGCCTCCTTGGGTGAAATGGCAGAATTACTTAATGTACCTTGAGCAGACCTATGATGAAGGGTTGGCATTTTCTTCAGACGATGAAGATGACGACGATGATGAGGGGGATGACTTTGAGTCTGTCGATTACACGGATCATGTGGGACGTTATGTGCAAATTATTGCAGAAGAATTGGGAGCCACAGTCTCTGTCGCTGACCTGTCTGTCTATACAGCTCATGATTCATCATTTTGGAGTCAGGTGCGTGAGCGGTACGACGCTTCAACATTGAAGTGGATTGAAGCGATGATTGCAGACGAGATGTCTTTTTATCTGCCAGAGATCGCTGCTG
The DNA here is from genome assembly GCA_046070625.1 of Bdellovibrio sp. GTDB lineage: Bacteria > Bdellovibrionota > Bdellovibrionia > Bdellovibrionales > Bdellovibrionaceae > Bdellovibrio. Next base: position 18,610 of record JBJTMR010000223.1, read on the forward strand.
CTTATCTTGCTCGCGGAACTGTCAACCATGCCGCCTCTTTGGCCATGCAGTACGTGCATGCGCAAGTGGGTGGCCGTAAATTGTTTAACGCCAATATGCCTCAAGATTTCTTGCGCTGGATTTGGATAGAGGCAGTCGCCTATTTTGGTTCAAAGATGATCAATCATAAGCGCAAGACTGACACCATTGCGGATATTAAAGCAAGCTTGAGTCATCGAGGTCCGCAGGATCTTGGTAAAGAGGCCTTGCAGCTGGCTCTTGCGCAAAAGATGCATGAGCTGATGGTTATCACGGGAGTTTCTCAGCATCGCCTTTTGGCCAAACCTAAGAAGAAAGCCAGCTATCGCCTCGCGGCGACTTTGTTAGGTGGAATGATGGGCGAGAGGCTTTTTGGGGGTTACCATAAGAAACTTGTGTCCAGTGGAGCCATCGTTTCTTTTATGAAGAAGCCATTAGATAATGCAAACTTTGAGGCCGCCTATTATGGAATTTTAGAAGTTGTAGAATCGCTTCCAACTCCTTTTCATAGCAAGAAGGAAAAATTATGAAAAAAACCTGGTATCGCAGTGTAAATTTAAAACCTCTGGGGCCCTTTACGTTACTTGAGATGCGCGCATTTGTTCATAGTGGAGAAATTGGTCTGTGCGATTTAATTTCCAATAATGAAAATGGAGACAGTTGGAAGCCAGCCTACGAGTGGGGTGTTTTTGAATTAACGTTGTTTCCGGCAGGGCAGGAATACTTACCTGGGGGGGATGTTGATGAGGGCGTTCGAGAGTGGGTGTTGCTAGTTGAGCAGCGAAATGCGTCTCCCGTGCAGGAAGGGCCTTATTCCATTCAGGATATTAAGCAAAGGTTATCGTCGGGCCAAGTTTCGCCCTATCAGCATATTTGGAAAACAGGCTTAAGCGGTTGGTGTCGGATTAAGGATCGTCCGGAGTTTTATACGGCGATTTCCTCAAGGCAGCTTAGTTCAACGAGTCTTTAAGGTCTTTGCCGGGTTTAAAGCGGGGAATGTGCGCGCTAGGAATTTTTACCGATTCCCCTGTTTTAGGGTTTCGACCTTGGCGTGGCTTGCGAGTTGCTTTTGAAAATGTACCGAAGCCAACGAGTTTTACGTCGTCACCTTTTTTAAGAGTTTCTTGTATGACTTTAAGGGTGGCATCCAGAATCAACTCCGACTGAGTTTTTGTAGACTTTGTACGTTCAGAAACAAGTTCGATCAACTGAGCTTTGTTCATTTAGAAATCCCTCAAATGCAGGAGGGCGAAATTAAGTTTTGCTGTAAAAATGGTCAAGTTAAATAACAAATAATATACCCCGTTTGGAGGGGTGCATTGGAGAAAATAAATGAAAAAGATTGCTTCTTTTGTTGCTGTCCTTTTAATTCCGTTCGCGCTTCACGCCCAAGAGAAAGTTTCCGCAAATCTCTTTGATTTGAAATCAAATCAAGGAAAAAAGCTCTTTACTTTTCAGTTAGATATTACTCCGCAAGGAGCTGAAAGCCTTGTGGTAAGCGAATTTCGCGATTTAACCGGGAAAGTTGTGGTTGCAGAGAAGGGTGTTGTTAAAGGTCCAGAATTGGTGAGTTATGAAATCGATCGTCCCCAAACTTCAGAGAAGGGGCGTATCGCTGTGCGCGACGGGAGAATCTTTTTTGAATATGAAGGACCTAACGGGAAAAAGAAGAGTTCTGATGAAAAAGTGAAAGGATTGATTCTTTGTAGCGCCAACTTTTCATCTTTTGTAAAGGCCCATTGGGAGGAACTTTCTGCTGGGAAATCCTTGGATGTTCGGTTTGCCGTGTGGGACCGTTTGGAAACTGTTGGTTTTACTTTGAAGAAAATCAAGGACGTAACTCAAGGAGACAAAAGGTTGCTGGAGTTGCAAATGAAACCAACGAGCTTTGTGATTGCGGCGATCGTAGACCCGGTAAATCTGTGGTACGCCTATGATGATCAAAAGATTCAGGTGTTGAAGGGGCGTGTGGCTCCTAAGTTTCAGGGTGATGGAAAGTGGAAGGATTTAGACGCTGAAGTCGTCTATACCTACGACCAGAAGGCCGTCTCAAAATAATACAATCTCAATTTTTATCGGTTTTCGCCGATAAGTGAGGCATGAAGAATCAGAATTCTCTATTCGTTGTTTTCTGCTTATGCCTCACAATTGGTTTAGTCGCTGTCTATGGCGTCTTTAACAATTATTTCAATGGCCATCAAGAATACGAAATGCGTTTATCTTTGATGGAAAAGCAGGTGAAAAAAGAGAGATTTGAGAACTCTCTTTTAGCCTATCAGTTAAAAGACTTCCAACAAACCGTCGCGCAAGCGTTACCTGATAATAAAAAACTTCAAGCCCGTTATGATCTTAAAGGTATTGCATCCGCGGTCCGGGCTCCGGCCAGTGAATCTGCGATTGATTTGTCCCCTGTGTTGTTTGAACGTGGCAAGAAGAGCTTTGCTGCGCACAATTATGAAAAGGCAATCAAGGAATTTAATGATTTACTTGAGAAATACCCTCTAACTGCACATGGCGTAGAGGCAAATTTCTTTATCGCTGAGAGCTATTTTCTTAAAAAAGACTTCCGTAATTGTTTGAGTGCTATTGACTCCATGGTGACTCAATATCCCGACAACGACCTCACTGGCTTTATCTTGCTCCGTATGGGGCAGATCAGCGAATACAATAATCAAGTTGATGAGGCGTCGGAAGTCTATAGTGCTGTTCTTAAAAACTTCAAAAATGAAGACCTCAAAAAGCAAGCCCGTAAGTTGGCGGCGAGTGTTGAGTATAAGTGATGAAAAAGGTATTTCGAACTTTGTTTTTTTTAATGGCATTTCAAATGGAAGTTCGAGTCCGGGCGTCCGCGGATATCTTGCAGCAGCCAGCGGCGTGTTTAAAGTCGGCAGAAACCTGTGCCATTCATGTCGCTGAGGGTGGATTTCATTTAAAACAAGATGATTTAAAGTTGCACTCCGCTGAGGGGTCTACACTCATGAGACTTTCCCATGACCAATGGAGATTGGTGAAAGGGAATATTTGGGTGGAGGAAGCTTCGAAGGTCGGTTTTGAAACTCCTTTTGCGACGGTTAAAGCCTTGCATGGGGAATATTGGCTGATTGGCCGAGCGGATAAGGTCATAATTCGCAACATCAATGCGGATTTAACCGTGGAACTGCGCGATGGTAAAAAACTAGAAGTTCCAGCAGGGTTTGAGTTTTGGGCCGCAGGTATTAATTCGCAAGGTCGTAGTGAGTTTGGAATGATTCAGCCCGTAAAAATTTCTGAGCATTTGAGTTTGTGGAATTCTCTGTATCAGGGATCTAAGGAAGAGTTTAGGAAAGAAGTGGCTCAGCTTAAGGGGAATTGGAGAGATCTGGCGGATAAGGGCGGTCTGATCTATCAGCAGATAGTTGATCGGAAATTGGCGTCCGCGGCAGAAAGCCGAAAAAGCGAAGAACAGAAAAAGCGTCAAGCAGAAGTCGAACGTCAGAAAGTCCGTGATTTAATGTATCAGCGAGCCTTTGAAAGGTAATCTTTCCTCAAACCAAGGTCCTGTTTTTTTCATTTAACATAAGAGTCCTGAAGTTTCTTATCAAGCCCCATGTTAACCTGAGGTCTGGGAGGATAGGATGTCTTCTATTTCATCATCGGATCGCGCACGTCAGGACGACAAAATCAGGCAAACTCGGGAAGAGTATGAGTCTCGTGAGAGCGAAAATGCTAAGCGTCGTAGTGCGGAAGTGAAGCGCCTTGAAAAGCGTCACGACGAAGAAATCAAAAATATCACCGAAGAATATGAAAAACGACTGGGGGATCTTAAGGATCGCAATCGTGACTCATTGACGGATAAAGATTTCGAAAACAATCGAAAAATTGAAGATGTACGCAATACCTTCCGTGAATCTATGCGCAAAAAAATGGAAGATGCTTCCAGTGAGCGAACGCAGCTTCGTGATGCCTATGAAGGAACAATCAGTAAGCAAAAACAAATAAATGAATCTCAAAAGGAAAATCTGACAAGTCAGTTGAATAAAGAGATTACCTCGCGCGATGGTCGTTTTCAAGAGTCGTCTGAGGAGAATCGTATTAAGGCTCAGAAGGCTGTTCAGGATAATGCTCGTAAGCTGAATGAGGCTCATGAGAAAGAGAAGACCGCATTAATTCGCAGTCATGAAGACACTTTGATCACTAAAGATCGCACAAACAATGAGGTGCGTAAGTCCTACGATTCTCGCCTTCGAGACAGTGAACGTCAGCGCAGCGCAGACAACTCGCGTTGGGCGCAAAAGCTTCAAGATACCGTGACCAATGATCGTGAACAGTACTCTGATAACCTAGATATGAGACAGCAGGTGATGGATGCTGAACGTGAAAATTTGCGTGATAAGTATCAAACGAAGTTAAGTGATAAGATGGACACCGTGGATGAACAGAATCAGGATTTCCGCGACTCTGTGAATGAACGCGTGAACAGTCAGGTGCGCTCTAGGGATTCGCAAATTCAACGCTTAAATAGCAAACTTAATAACGAAATTTCAAAAAACGAAAAGATTCGCGGACTTGAACGCAAAAATTTGACTCAAGCCTATGAAAAACGCTTCGATTTAGTTGATCAACAGCGTGAAGATGCTGTTGATCAGATGCGCGAAATTACAGATGAGCGAGTTGATAAGATTACCGAAAAAAACCAACAATTACTTCGCAATGTAGATCGTGAAAATAAGTCTCAGACTAGCATGTCGAATGCTCGTCATCGCGAAGAGCGCGAGAATTTGCTTCAGCAACATAAAGACCAATTGACCCAAGTAAGTTCGAATGCAGAAGGTCGCGTGCGAAAAGTGATCGATTTGACCAATAATAATCAAAAACGCCTGGGGCGTTATTATGCTGATTCTTTAGACCAAATGGCAGACAACTATGCGGAGCGTATGGATGGTCAGCGCGAAAAGGTCTCTGTTGATCAGGCTGCAAGCAGCAAGGTTATGACGGAGCGTTTCCGTGGCATGGAGCAGGGCTTCAATAGCAAGCTCGAACAAACTGTTAAGAACTATGAAGAAAAGATATCTCGGATGAGCGACGATCATAATCGTGAAGTGAAGCGATTAGAAAAGCTGTCTGAACAAAAGTTGTCCGAGCAAGGTAAGTCCTTGAAGAATGAAAAAGAATCGTTGTCGATGAAGTATGAAAATAAGATTGCTCAACTCAACGAGTCGCATCAAGATCAGCTTGATAGAATGAATAGACGTCACCAAGAGGATATGCAAAACTTATCTACAAAGATGAGTTCTTACTCTAGGAAGGCATAGTTCAAATGTTAGCAGATCGACGAGCAAAGATTGTAGCCACCATCGGCCCTTCAACTCGTGACGAGAAAAATCTAGAGAAAGCGATTAAGGCGGGCATGAATGTGGCTCGCCTTAACTTTTCTCACGGAAGTCACGAAGACCACCTTAAAGTTGTTCACTCTCTCCGTAAGCTCGCTAAAGAGCTCAAAGCACCTGTGGCGATTCTGCAGGATCTTCAAGGTCCCAAAGTTCGCGTCGGTAAATTTGAAAATGGATCTATTGAGATTAAACCGGGGGAGCAATTTACCTTTACCACGGCTCCGATTTTAGGCCGCCCGGGAATGGTACCTTCTGACTTTAAAGAGCTTCCTTTGGCTTGTGCGCCAGGAACTCGCATCCTTTTGGATGACGGTTTGATGGAGGTTAAAGTCCTTCAAGTTCGGGGTGATGAAGTTGATGTCGAAGTCATCTATGGTGGTATTCTAAAAGATCGCAAGGGGATGAATCTGCCGGGCGTAAATTTGCCGGTAGAGGCGATGACACCTAAGGATCTGGAAGATCTTGAGTTTGGAATCGCTAACAAAGTGGATTACATTGCCTTGAGTTTCGTGCGCCATGCGCGTGATATTCGTAAGCTCCGTGAAATTATTGAATCCCGCGGAAGCGAAGCAAAGATTATTGCAAAGATCGAAATGGCTGAGGCTCTGGAAAATCTTGAAGAGATTTGCCGGTTGTCTGATGCCGTGATGGTTGCTCGTGGTGATTTGGCTGTAGAAGTTGGTCAAAGTCGTCTGCCGGGATTCCAGAAGCGTATTATATCTGTCTGCAACCAATTGGGCCGCCCTGTTATTACGGCGACTCAGATGCTTGATAGCATGGTTGAAAACCCACGTCCGACACGAGCGGAAATTACCGACGTCGCGAATGCGGTTTTGGATGGGACGGATGCCTTAATGCTTTCTGCGGAGTCTGCTAGCGGGAAGTATCCTTTTAAGTGTATTCGTACGATGCATGAGATTATTTGCGAAGTTGAGCGCAATGAAGAAGAGTACTACAAGATTTCTTTAGAGAGTGAGTTCCTGAGTACTCCAGCGGCTATTGCGGCCAGTGCTTCTCTGTCGGCGTTGAAGCTAAATGCAACGGCGATCATTTGTTTAACCAGCACGGGGAAGACGGCCAGTATTATATCTGCCTTCCGTCCCAAGGCTCGAATTATTTCTGTGACTCAACATGTGGAAGTATTGAATTCTATGGAACTTGGCTGGGGTATTCAAACTCATGCCATCAAGTCATATAAAAATATGGAAGACATTTTGACTCAAGTGGATCATTTGTTGGTGACTCATGGTTTGTCTAAGACCGGGGATCGCGTGATCTTTACTCTGGGGCAGCCAATAGCGAGTGGGACTAAGACGAACTCCTTATATGTTCATACAGTGGGGGCAGAGAATCTTACCAAGCTTCCAGATGATCAATTGCCGTTGCGTTGTCAAACAGACCCGATCATTGAATAGTTTAAAATAAATAAAAAGACCTCTTTGAGAACTTCTTAAAGAGGTCTTTTGCTTTAAAAAACTACACCGTACTTTTCTTCCATCTCTGTCTTTATATTCTTATAATTTACGGGCTTCGTGATGTAGCCATCGGCACCCATGGATAGGGACTTGTTGATCGTCTGTTCGTCGCTGTAAGCACTCATCATAAAAACATCAATTTCAGGATGCTCGGATTTAACTTCTTGCAGAAGTCTATAGCCGTCGTAATCAGGCATATTGATATCGGTTAAGATGATGGTTGGGAGGGTGTGGTAGAAATTCTCTGTTTGTAAATAGACGATGCAGTCTTTCGCATTTTCAAAAAAATGAAAATCCAAAGAACCATTTTTAATCGCATTGCGAAACTGGAGTTGGCTGATATCGCCAACACTGGATTCATCATCAACAACAATCAAGCGGAGTGGCGTGGGGTTCATAAGGTGGCCTTTGTAGGTATTTCCAAATGAGGAAGGTCGATGATCACCGTAGTGCCTTGGCCTTCACTGCTGTTGAGCTGAATGTCTCCGCTGTTTTTTTCAATGATTTGGCGAGCGATGGCCAGTCCTAGGCCAGTTCCCTCTCCGGCGGGCTTTGTGGTGTAAAACTCGTCGAAAACTTTTGCTTGTTGATGAGTGGGGATTCCGGATCCGTTATCGGAAATTCTAATAATATAAAAATCCTCTTCGAATTTTAGCTGAATGGAGATTTGCGGAGAATAGCCATTATTGTTTCCCGTGCTGCTGTATTTTTTATTTAGGGCATAGAGAGCGTTGTCGATGATATTAATGAAAGCTCTCTCGACACTGTTGGCATCGAAAATAGAAGTCACGGAAGAGGTCGGAATGGATGTATCCACGGTGAGGACATCTTTAAATCTGTCGTCATTAATGGATCGAACGCAGGTATCCAAGGCTTCGCTTAAGAGGGCTGACAGATCCACCGACTGGGTTGTGTCGGAAGAGTCTTGCCGGGCTTGTTTTAGGATGTCCGTGATGATGTTGTTGGCCCTGATGCCTTGGGCGTAGATCATCCCTGCTGTTTTGCTAATAAGGCCCGTATCGAGTTCTTCGTTCAGGGAGTCACTTATAATTTCGGCAGAGTTTATTATGACATTCAAAGGATTTTTAAGTTCGTGAGCAATCCCCAAAGTCACGCGTCCGACGGTTGCAAGTTTTTCTTGAGAGATGAGTTTGCGTTGCGCCCTTTGAAGTTTTTTAAAGGCAACTTGCAGTTCTTGAGTTCGTTCACGAATGCCCTTTTCAAGGGATTCATTGTGGAGTCGTAAGGATTTTTCGACAGCGCTGCGACGGTATTCTGTGCCGATGCGCGCAGCAAAGAACTCTACGATGGCAGAGTAAAGATCTTTGTCGTCAATTCGTTGATCGTTCATAACAACCAGTAGGCCTAAAAGGCCGCCATCGGTTTGCAGGAAGGGTGCGCCGATATAGGATTCCACGCTGAGATCTTGCAGCATTTTGTCACCCGGAAATGATTCAATGACTTTCTCGGCAAAGCAATTCACTCGAGTTCCACAGATCACATGCGCACAAGGGGTGCCGCTGAGGTCGTAGAGAACATTGTCGGCGAATTCTCCGCCGGCCCAAAGGAAGTCAGATTGAATTTGGGCTCGCTCTGGTTCTAGGGCGTGTCCCACCATGACATATTTAACATTTAAAGTGTTGGCTAAGGTGCGTATGAGTTCGCGAACCAAATCCTCACCAAAGAGTAATTGGTCGATGTTATAAAACTCATGCAAGAAAGAAAGAGCTTGGGCTCCTTGATGGTTCATAAAAGCTCCTAAGATTCATCTTAACACTGGAGCTACTTGAAGGGTTATAAAGTTAAAAGAGTCCCATGTTAGATAGCATAGGACTCAAATCTAAAGCGGTAAAACGAAGGGATTAACGGAGTTTTTTCTTAAGTGCGTTGACCAATGTCCAATTGCGGGCCAGGGGTTCGACATAGGGAAGTTCTACAAGGATATAAACGCCAGCTTCATCCATGATTTTTTCCGTAAGATATTTTTTCTCGATCAGGGGATTTATGTCCTCTGTCTTGATCAGCATCCCGGCTTCTTTCATGGATTCATTTTGGACGTCATTTAAATTTACTTTGTAGAGCCCCTTGTTGTTAGGTTGCGCTCTTTTGGCGAAAATCAAAACAGCATTTAAGATCTTGGCTTCTTGCTCGCTCATCGGCGGCAAACGGTCTTTGTCTTGTTTGAAAAGCCATTCGTTGTACCAATCTACGAACGAAAATAACTCTGCGGGTCTCAGATTGGTGACTTTTTGCGAGCCATCACCTCGATCTTCTTGAGTCAGGAATTGCAGCTCTGTCAGTGCATTGATCACACTCTGCATCTTGTTCGTAGCTTCTTGGAAGATTTGAATGGTGTAGTTTCTTAGCAGCACCGAAGAAACACTGACTCCTTCGCCCCCATCACTTTTTCCGTATTTGTTACAAACGAAATTAAGAATTGAAATGTATTTATTAACGATATGAGGGGGGAATCTTTCCTCATCTGGGTTTGATGTTTCTAAAAGTTTGATCTTTTTATTCGCTTCGCGAAGATTTTCATTCAAGTTCTTCATGATGGCGCGAACCCAAATAGGCAAGCCATCAAGCTGTTTGTTGAGGGAGTCGTAGGGAAGTGCAATGACTTCGGTTTCTTTGACCGCTTTTACGTTAGCACTGCGAGGCTTTTTATCAAAGAGTGCCATTTCGCCAACCATGGCGCCTGGATTGATCTCTGCAAGGACAATTTCAGAATTGCCTTTTGTTTTGGTCACGGCTAAGAGCCCGCTTTTTACGATGTACATCGCATCGGGAGCATCGCCTTCGCGGAAAAGATAAGCGTCTTTAGAAAGTTTTTTTTGATCAGCCACGTTCCAGTCCTTTGAGAAATTCCCGCATTTTCGACTGTCTTAGTATCACTAAAAATCAGAGCACAGGCAAATCACCACCTAGACGTAGGAAGGGCCCTCATGAGGGCCCTTTTTGAAACTCTTAAAATGTCATGGCTTTGCAATCAGGGGCAATAGTCATTTTGCCTTCAGTTGCCGCGAGGACCTTCTCTGGAGTCAGATCTGGTGCGTATTCCTTAAGGACAAACCCTTGAGGAGTGATCTCGATAACTCCGAAGTCAGAAACGATCTTCTTGATGCACTTAGTTCCCGTCAGAGGCAGAGTGCATTTTGTTCGAAGTTTGCTGTTTCCTTCTTTATCGGTGTGTTGCATGGCTACGATCACATTGCGTGCGCCAGCAACTAAATCCATCGCGCCGCCCATGCCCTTAACCATTTTGCCAGGTACCATCCAGTTTGCGATAGAGCCCTGTTCGTCGACTTCCATCGCGCCTAGTACAGTTAAGTCAACATGACCACCGCGGATCATCGCAAAGCTGTCAGCACTTGAAAAGAAGCTGGCTCCCGGAACAGCCGTTACAGTTTGTTTGCCGGCGTTGATCAAGTCTGCATCTACATCAGCTTCTTTAGGGAAGGGACCCATGCCAAGAAGGCCGTTTTCGCTTTGTAACATAATGGTTTTGTCTTTAGGGATGTAGTTGGCAACCAATGTTGGAATGCCAATTCCCAAATTCACGCAAAAACCATCTTCAACTTCTTGAGCGATACGCTGAGCAATTTGTTCTCTTGTTAATGGCATGGCTTATCCTTTGCTCACAGTACGTTGTTCGATGCGTTTTTGATAATTGGTGCCTTTAAAAATTCTTTGCACATAGACGCCCGGGGTGTGAATTTCGTCTGGATCCAGTTCGCCCACCTCGACAAGTTCTTCAACCTCAACGACCGTGATTTTTCCAGCGGTCGCTGCCATCGGATTAAAGTTACGTGCTGTTTTTCTGAAAACCAGATTGCCGAATTTATCCGCTTTCCAAGCTTTAACAAAGGCAAAGTCGCCGACGATACCGCGCTCAAGAACATAATCGCGTCCATCGAAGTTTTTGATTTCTTTACCTTCAGCCACCAAAGTGCCGACACCTGTCGGTGTGTAGAATCCCGCAATGCCTGCGCCACCAGCACGAATGCGTTCTGCAAGAGTTCCCTGAGGACAGAATTCAAGTTCAAGCTCGCCACTCATGAATTGTTTTTCAAATAAAGCGTTTTCACCGACATACGATGAAACCATTTTTTTGATTTGACGTTTTTGTAAGAGCAGACCTAAGCCGAAATCGTCGACGCCAGCATTGTTGGAAACACAGGTGAGATTTTTAACACCCATTTCTTGAAGGGCGCTGATGCAATTTTCCGGAATACCGCAAAGACCAAAGCCACCAACGACTAAAGTCATTCCGTCTTTGACTCCTTCGAGAGCCGACATGGCGTCTTTGTAAATTTTTTTACTCATAGTAACGCTCCGAATTTCAAAAAAGTGATAAGACACCTTTTTGAATTATTTTAGAGTTAGAAGGTGCGAACTGCACCTTCCTTTAGAAAACACTCTGACCGAATCTGAACTAAACAGCCTCAACGATCAATGCAACCGCTTCGCCACCACCGATGCACAAAGTTGCTAAACCATAGCGTTTACCGTGTGTGTGAAGAGCGTGGACTAAAGTTGTCAAGATGCGAGCGCCAGAAGCACCAATCGGGTGACCGATGGCAACCGCGCCACCATGTACGTTGACTTTTTCTGCTGGGATTTCAAGTTCTTTCATTGCAATTTGAGTAACAACAGCAAAGGCTTCGTTGATTTCCCAAAGATCGATATCGCCGACTTTTAGGTTGGCTTTTGCCAACGCTTTTTTGATGGCGCCGACGGGAGCTGTGGTGAAGTATTTTGGTTCGTGTGCGAATGTTCCATGCGCAACGATTTTTGCCAAAGGTTTAATGCCACGTGCTTTGGCTTCAGTTTCAGACATCAAAACGTGAGCGGCGCCGCCGTCATTGATTTTAGAAGCGTTCGCAGCGGTGATTGTGCCAGCTTTATCGAATGCGGGTTTCAATGCGGGGATTTTGTCGAAGTTTGTGTTGAAGGGCTCTTCGTCTTTATCGAGAATCACATCGCCTTTGCGACCTGCAACCGTCACAGGAACGATTTCATTTTTGAAAACGCCATCAGCCCAAGCTTTTTGCGCTTTTTTATAAGAGTCCACCGCAAACGCATCTTGTTGTTCGCGGGTAAAGTTATGCTCTTTCACGCAGATTTCCGCAGCACTACCCATGTGGAAATTGTTGTAAGGATCCCAAAGACCATCTTTGATCATCGAGTCTGTCATTTGGGTCGCGCCCATGCGGTAACCAGAGCGAGAATTTTCAAGTAGATGTGGCGCCAAAGTCATATTTTCTTGACCACCAGCGACTGCAATTTTTGTATTTCCAAGAGCAATGTTATCTGCCGCAAGCATCACAGCTTTCAAGCCAGAACCACAAACTTTATTGATCGTGAGGCACGGTGTATTGTTGCTAAGTCCAGCATAAAGAGCCGCTTGACGAGCAGGAGCTTGTCCAACACCCGCTGTGAGGACCTCACCCATGATAACTTCATCGACCTGATCTGCGGAAACGCCCGCACGAGAGATTGCTTCTTTAATCGCAGCGGCACCAAGTTTTGGCGCAGGAATGGATCCAAAGCCACCTTGAAAGGAAGCCACCGGGGTTCTGACGCTGCTGACAATCACTACATTTTCCATAATTCACCTCTTCATGTTGAAAAACCTAAAAAAATTAACTTAAATAGAGTCTGAGTCAATATTCAGCATTTGGAGTCAACGCATGTCAGCGATCACCTTGGTTTTGATGAATTTAGTTATTCAGCCTCTTATGGCGGCCACTTTTGAGTCTCCAGTTCGCGAAGGAGACCGTTTGGTTATTAAGGGCCTCGAGGCGCAAGTGCAACTTATTGCGACGCCTGGAGCGTCATCTGTGCGCATTTCTGGGGTCGAAGAGTCAGGATCAGAAGGCGCATATGTGGTCACCAAGAAAGATAATATCATCGAGGTGAGTATGAACGAATATGGCAGTAAGAAAACCTGGATGAATATCCTGCCAAGAGCCGCGTCACAAATGAGAAAAATTGAAATAACCGGGGCTTCTATTCCGACGGAAATTCACCTTAAAGGCGGCAGCGTCATTGCGCAAAAATGGGGCAAAGACCTGAAGGCCTCTTTGACCTCCGGGAAAGTTATTTCCACAGGCGGGGTGGGGACGGTCCAAGCTTATGTGCAAAAAGGCGAGATCGGCGTGATCGACCACTCTGGTAAGGTTACTGCCGATAGTTATGCGGGGACCATGGGGCTTCGCAATATCCAAGGTGATGTGGATGCGTCTTTGTTTTCAGGGCTCTTGCAGATGGAAAAAGTGCGTGGCTTTGTGTCGTTGTCGACTCAGCAAGCTAACGCAAAGGTGAATCAGGGCTCCGGAACAATTCAGTTTGAGAACGGCAAAGGTTCGCTTACTTTGCAGGCATTTCAAGGTCGCTTAGAGGGGCAAAACCAAGAAGGAACCGTTACTGTTCAAATGGCGATGGATTCTGAAGTTGATGTGAAAGCGAAGGCTGGGCGTGTGAATATTACTCCGCCACCAAGTTCGGGAGCAAGCGTCAATTTATTCACCGTTGATGGGGAGATTTTTGTTCCCAACGAACTGAAGGTTAACAGGCTTAGTTCTGAAAAGAGTGTCCGAGGGAAATTGCGTGGCGACGCTCAAAGAGGCAGCATCGTGGTGCGCAGCCAAGAGGCGACAATTCTAGTGAAATGAGTTGACAGCTTTGCCGCTATCATTCAGACATTTTAAAGTACTTCTATCAGTAACTAGGTAAAAACTATGGCAAAAATCGTAAAAAAGAAGGCCGCGGCAAAACCTGCTGCAAAGGCTGCTAAAAAAGCTCCTGCAAAGGCTGCGTCAAAACCAGCTCCAAAAAAGGTGGCTCCGAAGACTGTTGTTAAAAAGAAGGCTGACAAGGCTCCTGCGAAACCAGTAGCTAAAAAGCCGGAAATTAAGAAAAAAGTCGAAGCTAAAGTTGAACCTAAAGGCAAAGTCGCTGCGAAACCTGTAAAGGATGTCAAAGAGACCAAGGCTGAAGTTGCCAAAAAAGTCGAAAAAAAGGCAGCTCCTGCGCCAGCTCCTGTTGAAAAGGCAGTCGCTTCTAAAAAAGCTGAAAAGGCTCCTAAAAAAGGCAAAGGCGCGAAAAAGGAAAAGGATAAAGAAGAATCCGATATCGATGACGACTTTATCGCCGATGACGACATGATGGGTGACGAAATCGGTGAGTATGAAGAAGAGCTCAAAGCCGTTGAAGAATCCGAAGAGGAAGTCGACGTTGTTGAGGAGTGGACTCCGGAAGAAAAAGACAAAGGCGATGAAGAAATCGTTTTGACTGATGCTGAAGGTCGTCGTTACTGCCGCGCTCGTGATTGTGATCAAATTGCAGCAGTTGATGTGTATTGCCGTTATCATTATTTACTTTTCTGGAGAAAAATCCAAGTTCGTAAGAAGATCCTTGTCGATGGTAAACTTGAACGTTACGTCGAAGAGTTAACAGCTCGTTATCCAGATAAATTCTTGGAAATGATCCGTCGTGATTTGCGTACGGAAAAAGATTTCTTAGCTGCGATTCAAGAGCTTGAGATCGACGAATCAGCGACAGAGAATGAATTCGAAGAGGACAACAGTGCCTTTATCGAAGAAGTTCGTGGAATGGGTGATAGTGGCGGCGGAACGTCCGACGACGACGAGTACTAGGCTCGGTCGTGCGCAGGTAAATCCGCTTTACCTGCGTTGCTGCGTCGGCGGCGTACTGATAGTACGCCTTTCTCCTGGCGCCTTGTTAAATCGGATTTATCAGCACACTCTGTCGTGTATTTTTTGGCTGGTCTTTGGCGCCGCTGTGGAAATACAAAATTTATAAAAAGGCTCCTCAGAGGGGCCTTTTTCTTTTTAGAATCAATGATTTACATTTGTTAATTCGAGAATTGTTTCAAGTTTCCTGCTTGGCCTGGCGGGTCATGGCGTTTTATTTTTATTGCAAAGGTGAAATGGCCTTGTTACCACATTGGGCAAGTTACCTGAATATATGTCGAAAATAAGGTTCGATGTTTCTACCTGCCGCCGTAAATGGCAGACTATTTGGAGATTATGATGAAATTCATCACTCTTGCGCTATTGTTCGTTGTATCCACGTCCGCTTTCGCGATGGACCAGTTCCCTAAGGGACCAGACGTTTCGATCACCCCGGGCGTCCTGTGTGTCACCCCTGATTCTCACCGTTACCCAGAGCAAATTAACTACTGCGATCGAGATGTTGATTCTTCAACAAAGCGTGGTCGTTTTGAAGCTTACGATCAATTGGGTTACCGCACTCGTTCTATGGATCGCCAAGATTTCAAAATCGATCACTACATCCCACTTTGCATGGGTGGCGCTAACGACGCTAAAAACTTGTGGCCACAACATAAATCTGTATACAGCATTACAGATGGCCTAGAGCAACTTCTTTGCGAAAAAATGGCTGAAGGCAAACTTCTTCAAAAGAAGGCTGTTGAGATCATCATGTACGCAAAAGCGCATCTTGATGAAGTTCCAGCGATCGTAGCTAAGGCTAACGCTCTTTAATACTGACTTTGAAAATTTAATCTCTCAACGAGGGGTAAGGCTCACTGTTCTTCTGAACGTGGGCCTTTTTTCGTTTACCCGGTTGGGACCACGTTCAACAGAAAGCTGAGCTAAGACCACCCTAGGTTTTTATTAGGTCTTGCCTGAAGCTACTCCCTCTCTAAAGCGAAGGTCCGAAGCGACTCCTGGAGAGTAATTTTTTCCAAGGGGTGTGCATTATTCTATACTCTGGAAACTGTTTTGGGTTAGGACTGTGGACATTGGGGGCAGTAATGCAAAAAGCAGTTCTTACTTTGGTTGTTTTGATGTCAGGTGTT
>JBJTMR010000224.1:0-4095 GCA_046070625.1 Bdellovibrio sp.
CTAAATCTTGCCTCATCTTAGTTTTAACTGGCTCTACAGATACTCACCTGCTGCGACAAGCGTTAAAAGCTGGCATCAATGCTTTACTCCAAAAAAGTAATTCCGCCGCGAATATCGAAGAGGCAGTGGCGGCCGTAACGAACTCCCCGAACAGCCTCTATATGGACAGCGAAATCAAAATGCTTCTTGATGGTACGACCGAAATGGCTCTTACCAAACGCGAATATGAAGTCCTGAACTTGATTGTCGATGGACTGACCAGTCAGGAAATTGCTCAGCGCATGGATTGTTCAATTACAACGATAAAAACATACCGTGTGCGCATCATGAATAAAAGTGGCGCTCGTAACACGGCCGAAATGATCGCTTGGTTTCTAAAGGGGAATTCTAACAGAAACTTCGCTTCCAACCCCTAGTTCAGAAGAAATCGCAAAAGTTCCCCCGTGCAAATTAATAAAATGGCGCACTATCATCAGGCCAATTCCAAACCCTTGTCCCGTTGAATACTCATTCAATTCAAATGACTGCGAGCTTAGACGAAGTGATCCCAACTGCTCAGGCGTCATACCTACACCATAATCTTTAACCTGGATTTCCGCCTCCTGGCCGATCAATTTAAGTGAAATCAGAATATCTCCGCCTTCGTAAGAAGCACGAATCGCATTCCAAAGCACATTTCGCAAAACCGAGGATAGCATTTCCGAATCCCCATCCGCCAACAAGGGGCGCTGCCCTGATTCAAAAGTCACCACAGCTTTCTTCATTTTTGCCTGGGTCATCACTTGCTCAATGCAATCTGCGATCAACACATTCCACTCGAAGGATCTTTTCACAACTTCAAAATTATTTCCCTGAGTCTTCACCCAACTCATAATATTGTGAACGAAACCTTTAGAGACCATGGTCGAATCGATTAGCAACTCGGTACGATTCCGAAGCTCCGTACTCATGTCCCCTTGAATAGACTGGGACAACAGCGTTTGGCCTTCCATGTATCCCGAAAGGTCATGGGCAATCAGAGCCAACAAGCGCGCCTTAAACTCCATATTTTCATTCAGCCTTGCTTCAATACCTTTTTGCACGGTGATCTGCCTGAAAAATAAGATTCGACCGGACTCTGCACTTGATTCATTGTCCAAGCACTCAATACTCAAATTAAAAAAATGAATATTCGCAAACTGATCGGCGATAGAAAAATCACCCGCTTTAAGAATGACCTGCGGAAGGGCTTTCCGAACGTCTTGACCCAAAACATCGGGTGTAAGACTAAAGATTCGATGTGCAGCTTTATTCGCCCCGCGAATAATATTGAGATCATCAACAACGATTACGGGGTCTGGCAGATCCTGAAAAATGCGCATCATCGCAAGCGGCGCCACATTTAAAAGACGGTGCGCTAGAACCGCGTATACAATTCCACCCTGACTTAATAGAAAAGTCCCACTTGCCACCATCAACCAACGAAGCGGCGAATTGGTTAAAACACAATAAATATCAATCGCCGCCGCCAGAATACTACTAAGTAGCAGAATCGAAATCTGCCTGCGACGAACCCCACGTTCCTTTACAAACGTAAAAATTCCTAAAACCAGGGATGCCAAAACCAAGGTCATCGCCCATACATAGTGCACCTTAAACCAAGCGCCACCTTGATACTTCAACGTCGTCACTCCGTAAGCGGCAAATCCTTCAAAGTGAGTGATCACCAAATTCTGTAACGGAGGAGTCAATGTAAAGAGAAACGTACAAATCCCGGGCAACAAGATCAAGGCTGTGACATATTTTTTCTGCAACCACTTCCATCGACCAAATACCGTGCTCAAAAAAAGTATCCAGGCTGGGGTCATTAACCCCAGCCCAAAAAATCTGAAACGTGCAAAAAGTGTTTTAGTTTGAAAATCGTCACTGACATAGACGACTAAAGTACAAAAGGAAACGACACAAAACGAAGCACTTAATAAAAGCAGCCAGCGAATCGGAGGCAACTTACGATGCGGAACCACGTATGTTATTGTTACAACCGTCGCAACGAAAATTAAAACGTTTAAAAGAACTAAGAGGACAGAAATGTTCATTCGTTCCCAAAGCTATCACTCTTCGCCATTAGCGAAAAGTTAAAACCATTTTTTTAACCCGACAGTGACATAGTTCGTGACTTCATCCAGCTGTACCGACCCCGCTGCTGCAAAAATCTCACTGACCCATTCATGTCCAAGCAGATAGTTGCCACGAAGCCCCAGGTCCACCTTGGTATCTTGCTTTTCCCACTTTTGAACTCCCAAGAGGCCTTCAATAGAAAATGGCATATCCGCAAACCGATATAGCGGATTCAAACGCAATACCCCGATAGAAAATGTATCGTCGTTGTTTGCACCCTTTGCGACCGTACCACCAATTTGTGCATTTAAATCCCAGGAACCCGACTGCCATAGTCCCGCGTTAATCATTGGAAGAACTGTTGTCGTATCCCCACCCGAATCTTGGTGAAAGTAAAGACTTCCAACCTCAACTCCCCATTTAGGAACAGTTGAGTTGCTTTGCGCGGAGGCACCACAACCTAAAAATAAAACGATCATAGTCAGTGACAGAGTGTTTTTCATTCCACTATTAGATCAGAAGCTATGTGAACTTCTGTCCTTCGAAAGGATGACAGACCTTTTTTATTATCCAGACCTTTAACTTGTGGCTATCGATCAAGATTCCTTAGACAAAAAATCAAACTGTATATCCTGGCCAATTTTGACATAACCCAACTTCTGATAAATTGAATTTGAAGTCGAATTCTTCAAGTCGGTAAAAAGATTCACTATTTTTTTGTCTTCTCTCAATACTTTTTCAGACAGAAGGGCAACAATATTGCTTCCATATCCTAAGCCACGAAGGTGTGCAGGTGTGTAAACAAACCCAATGGTTTGGGTTTTATGAGTCGAGCGAATGTTTGCAGCCATCGAAACAATCTCATTGTCATCACTTTGCAAAAGAAATAGGCAGGAAATCTTAAGATGATGGTCTATCAGACTCTCGATACCTTCAGAATCTAATTCGGGATCATTTGGACAAAAATCTTTTAAGAATCCTTTGATGAATATTCTTAAAACACCTTTGTGCTCACTGGACGCCCTAATTATTTTACCAGTCCTCTTCTCGGGAAAGATAATTTCCCTACATTCATATACTCCTAAGTGAGTATTCAATCTAAATGCCAAGTTATTTATTTTTACCCACTGATCTTTAAAATCAACGCAAGTTCTTTCATCCCCCACTACACCTACTAACTGAATTCGTATTTTAACTAACTCCTCCACTAAAGAGTTCAATGCCCTAGAGGGCATTCTTGTCAGCATTAAAGGTCTTTCGTCACTCGACAGCAAAGCACAAGCAATGACCTTTTCATGCAATTTGACGGAATAGAAAAGTGGGCTCCGAGGAAGAAATTCTTTATCACGGATACTCGATGCGAGTCCTAAAATTAGATTATGAAGGCTTTCACTTTCCATTAGAAAATCTTCAGAGTCTCGCAAAAAGTCCTCTATACGTTCGTATTTAATTAATTCCATAAAATGGATAGTAAGCAAGAACTGGAAAATGCTCAATAGCCTTAGGTGGCAAGAATCAATAATCAGCGATAATCTCTAATCCTCAGTCGCGCCAAAACCCACGAGAGCAAGGCCTATTAGTTAACCCATTACAATGAAAACCGCCTGAAAAAACTACAGCCTATGCCATCATCGTCTTATTTTCGATGAAGTCTGCGTCAGACTCAAATATGACCATACCATGTTCAGAATTCTCTCTTTTTTCGCCGCCCTGACCGCTCTCTTTCTGACGTCCTGCCAAGGCCGTTCGACCACTCCAGGCATTGAACAAACTGGCCGTGAAGCCATTATCGGCGGCAGCCTTGCACAAGCCGGAGAATTTCCATTCGCCGTCAATATCTGGGCAAATGATCCTACTGAAAATTATGTCGCGCATCTTTGCGGTGGTAGCTTAGTGGCAGCCAAATGGGTACTCACCGCAGCTCATTGTGTTTTTGAAGATGTGTCTGAAACTCAAAAACGAGTAGTTTCGCCAAGTAAGTTGTTAATTTATATTGGG
>JBJTMR010000225.1:0-4695 GCA_046070625.1 Bdellovibrio sp.
CTCGGGTGCGATGATCGACATCAAGATCAATTTCAGGCAGATCCTTTAACTTAAAATATCTTTGAGCGGCAAAAACGAAAGGACATTCTAAAAAGCTTTCAATTGCCGAGGCAGAAATTCTTGGCAGTTCTTTGATCACGGCCTTCGGCGTTTCCAGAAGCCCCAGATCTTGATCAATCTTACCTTCAACGTCAGCCTTGCGGGAAGCGACCCAAGGTCTGTCCCCGCGCGATGCGGAATACTGCAATTCATCCCAGCGAGTTTCTAAAGGCAGAGTCAAAGTCTCATGACCGTGTCCGCCTCCTAAGCTCATCCAGAAGGTCGACGGCGAGCACAAGCTCCCCGACAAATCTGTGGCACCAAAGCAATAAATATCCATTTTAGAATCTGCTTCAGCCAACAGGCGCAATTCAAAAGCCAAATCGCTTTGATCTGGATTATCCAAATAAAAACCAATGTCTTTACCGAGCTCAAAATAGTCCTGGCCCGACAACTGGGTTTTATTGCGGGATTTCAGGGACTCATCCGTCAGTCCCAAGAAAATGCGATAGTGGGCTTTTTCACTGTGAGCAGACATCAACTTCGTCACCAAAATGCCAGAAGGATCACCTTTTTCCACAGTGTATTCTTTTAAGGCAACGATGCTTTCAAGATAGCTCAGCCATTCTTTCCAAGAAAGCTTCGTCGCTGCTGTCGCATTTTGCAAAAGCTCGCGCAAAATAACTTGCAGAACTTCGTTAATGTCGCTGGCATTCCAGGAATGATGTTCCTGGCCAATTTTAATTATCGTTGCGACAAATTCATCTCGACCGATAAAGCCTGATAAATCTAGCTGGCCAAAATAAAGTTTATGGATAAGTTCATTACGAGCTAAGTCTTCGTCCACATAGATACTTTTAAACAAAGCTCTGAAATCTTCATAGCGGACCGTTTGGGATTCGTGTTTTTCAAAAAAAGAAATCTCAAGATCTGAAGACGACAAACGACCACTCTTAGATCTCAGGGTCGCCAGCCAACGAGTTACCGACGGCAAACTTTGTACCTTGTGGGTGATATCTTTTTGAACCAACACCCCTTCTTCGGCAAAGAAAGCCTGCAAGACCGGCCAGTACTGTTCGATATCTGGCGCAATCACTGCGATATGTTCGGAAGGAATGCCAGACTCCAACCACGCACGAACCTGTCCCACGGAATTTTTAATTTCCGCCAACATCCCCGAAAAACGAAGAACTTGAGATTCCTTCACCTGTGCTGCTACGGGTGACAATTGCGTGATCTGCGTACTTTGTGCGCGAAGATCTTCATAAGGGCGCAAAAGAAAATGGAAATCTTCTTTCCATTTTGGCGATGGTTCTAAAACTGTCACATCTATGAAGCGCGACAGGGCTCGTAAGATCTCGGCCTCGACGCGGGAGATTTCTCCACTTAGATCCACGATCAATGGAATATTCCATACGTGTTCCAGCTCATTAAAGTTTTGCAGATAAGACGTGATCCAACTGGCCGTAATGATGTGATGCTCTTCTAAAAGTTTGACGGCACAGAAACGCGCGCGCAAATACCATTCACGCCAACGATTATTGGCTTCAGGATGGGTGGCAAACCACTCTTCTAATCGAGAAGTTCCCTCTGGATGAAAAATAATTGCAGATAACTGATTGATATACGCAAAGACAGTGTCCTCTGCGGAAGAATTCACACCAAGGACTTCCGCATTTTCATCTAAAATTGTCCGCAACAAGGATCGCGCAAAAGGATCACTGACCAAGCGAAGGCGCGGTTCCAAACGACGCAGCAACAATTTCCACAGCTCACTGGCGCGGTAAACCGACTCATCGACATACTGACCATCGCGAGCTAAAACTTTTTGTTGGAGTTCAAACTTAGTACGGAGATCCGACACCAGCCAAGATTGCTCGCGAGGATTAAATTTTTCAAACAGCTCGTTTATTTGTGAGCGATTTTCGATCGGGATAATTTGCAGCATTTAAATTCACTATCGGCGTTGTTTGACCTTACGTTTCTTGCCGCTATTATCCGTGAATTTGAAGTCAGCATCAAAGCCTAAATCAATGCTGAGGCCCACCATAACGCGATTCTCTGCAGTTTGTCCTGGATAGACCCCAAGCTCTTCTGTGTAACTTACAGCATCAAGATGGAATATGAGAAAATTCAGACCCACGCCATAGCTTAAATAGCCCTGGCCGTAACCAGCACGCAAATCAATGACCGGCAAGGAAACTTCCGCTCCTAAGTGGAGCTTTTTCCCAGCTTGAATTTCTGGTTCTAATAAATGACGAAGCTCTCCACCAACTGCTAAATCCAACCCCGGTAAATCCAAAGCAACTCCAGCACCAAAACTTAAGTTTTGCTCAATATGTGGAGGCGCCTCTGTTCCCGAGGTTTTCGTAAATGATGTACTTCCGGCATCTTGCCAAACCAAAGCAAACGTCGGTTTTAAAAGCGGCAAGGGAATTTCTGTCATGACCGCTAGATCCACGCCATAGCCTTGACCTTTGCGATCAAACTGACCACCAATATCATCGATGCTCGTAGCATTTGAAATCGTCGTCAGCCCCAGATTTTGGGAGTTCCCACCCCAACGATTGATTCGCTTCAGCGACATTCCTAAATAACTTGTTGGCCCCAAGGGAACCGCGCCCCCTAGGTAAATAGCCGTGTCGTTACGGAAGTAAGTATCAAACTCTGGGTACGCGGGATTGTGTAATTCTAAGGACGTTTCATAGTCCATCAAGTAACCCATTCCAAAATACGGAAGCGCAACCGCCACTTTCCCAGTGGCTTGAAGCCAAATCCTTTTTCCGAAAAGATTATTAAACGTCGAAGGATTATTTGGATCAATGTTTTGCAATTCTTGAAGTGTTTCTTGCGTGAGGTCGGACGTACTGCCCCCACCCACTGCAACGCTGGCAAGCTTAATATCCAAGCCAGATACACGCCCCAAGGCGGCGGGATTATAAAATACGGCATCGGCTCCCGTCACGAACGGAATATAGACGCCCCCCATGCCCAAAGCTCGCAAAGAGCGTGACGTTTCAGACAACGACTGCGCTTGCACCAGCTGGGAAAAAAAAGCCATTGTAAAAAGGAAGATGAGACTCCAACGCTTCATCAATACCCCGGTATCGTTGTCGCTGGACAACAGAAAGTTACAGGCATTGTCGGAGCATGCACAGGGGCACCGTGTGTATTGGAATCTCCATCTCCATCCGGATCCGCCACGTAAGCAGCTAGAGCGGTGAAGTAAGTCACGTTGTCGGCAATGGTACACCCTGCAAAACCAAAGTCATCTGAACGCAACATCAAGCGGAATGCATAAACTAAAGAATTTGGTACAGTCGTGACATCTGTAAACTCACAACTTGCAACTGCATGATTGGTGACGGCGTCAATAGCTGAAGCACAAGCCACTTTTGCATCGTTAATACCAGTCATTGCCAAATTCGAACCACCGCCCAACGCCGCAGTCAACGCCGTCGCATTTTCAAAAATCAAACCTAAGCCGACAATAACCTTTTTGACTTCTGCATCAGTCAAATAATGAGTCATACCTGCTGCCGGATCGGAAAAATCGAAAGGAAATGCCTTAAACGGAGCTGCCCAGCCATCTGTTTGGGCTCCGCTTGCATTGTTGTTACAAACTGTTGAGTTACTATCAATAGTGCCATTCGAGGGAGACTGATCAAGCTTTGCACTTAAAGTTGTTCCAATTCTTGTCAGACCTAAAAGTGCTAAATAAAGATTTTCGTCATTCGTTCGTTGTGCAGCCGTTCCCAAGCTTTGCATAATTTGGATGGCCGTATCGCAAGATGCCGTATTTAATGTCACACCCGCAAAGATGCCCATAAAATAAGGAAAGATCTTTGGTGAAGGGCTGTTCGTCAAGCCGTCAACTAAATCAAAGAACGTCACTCCACACTTTCCAGCATAAGCACCGGCCAGGCTGTTTTTCACATCACGACGGGTGCGAAATCCAGACGAGATATCGTTTTCGATAATATCGATGGCCGCCTGCCACTGCAAAGCGTCCATTTTCTTTTTTGCATTGATATAAAGAGCTTCATCCGAGTCCGTTTGGGAGTACTCGGTCAACACGTTGGATTTGTCACACGAGGTGGTCAATCCCAAGCTAAGTATTAAAATGAAGAGCAACTTAAATCGTTTCATGCATCATCCTTAAAAGCGAAATGCAAATTTGAGATTATAACGTCGGTCTTCTTTAGGTGAGCTCGAGGTGCCAATTTCTTCGCCGTAACTTGAGAGCTGCCATTGCCAGTGCTCTGATGCGATTTCAAATCCTGCAGTCCAATATCTCTGATTATATCCGGCACGCAGGAACAACACATCTCCGAAATTGAATTCCATCCCGGCATGAATCAGTTTCGCCTTATCTTCCTCAGCACCTGATGTTAATAAGCCACGGTACTCTAGTGTCCACGCGGATCTAATGTAATTAGAATGAATTGGGAAGATTGCAGCTGCGACATCTAAATCTTGCTCTACCAAATTGGGACGCGTACTTGACGACATACGCACGCCATCTGTTTGAGTAAAGCTTGTGCCTCCAATATCATGAAGACGAGCTGAGACTGTTGGAAGAAACGTCCACGGAGCCGAAAGAATCAAACCTACATCATTCGACAACCCGACACCCGAAGAACCAATAGAGCTATA
>JBJTMR010000226.1:0-6270 GCA_046070625.1 Bdellovibrio sp.
TCGGTACTTTGACTGAAACATTCGAGGCCGTAAACTTGGCTCAAAGAAACAAATACAAAACCGTGATGTCTCATCGCTCAGGCGAAACAGAAGACACATTCATCGCCGACCTTGCTGTTGCATTGAACTGCCACCAAATCAAAACAGGCAGCTTGTGCCGCTCTGAACGTATCGCAAAATACAACCAACTTCTAAGAATCGAAGAAGATCTTGGCGGGATGGGCGTATACTGGGACAAAGCC
This sequence comes from Bdellovibrio sp., assembly GCA_046070625.1. Taxonomy (GTDB): domain Bacteria; phylum Bdellovibrionota; class Bdellovibrionia; order Bdellovibrionales; family Bdellovibrionaceae; genus Bdellovibrio. The sequence goes on from JBJTMR010000226.1 coordinate 243, forward strand.
GCATTCCGTTAGGCGCACGCTTGAAAAGCGGGCATCCCCTGCGTTGGATGATTGAAAAATCGCTCCGCTGAAAAAGCCACCCTCGACGGGTGGCTTTTTTATTTTCTTCTCATTCCACTAACAACGACGAACGATGGGTAATCCATTTCCAAAAAAAACCGAGAACTCTGGGCATTGCCTGGGAGGGCCAGAACGCAGAAGCAAAGGAACTGGACTACCCAGTCCTCATTCAGCTCCCTAAACTTATTCTATGTCCTACAATAAATTCGCTTTAGGTCTTCGTCGCTTCTTAAATCATCCGGGCAGGGTGATGACCGTATGTACTTTAGTGTTTGCTGTTTCAATTGTTTTAAACGGCAACCTTTGGAGACTATGGGGACTTCACCGTGATTTCGATCGTATCAGCAGCGAGATTTCCCAGACCAAAACAACCATCCGTGATTTGCAAGTCCAGCTCAAACAAGCCAAAGATCCTGCATTTATTGAGCGCCAGGCCCGCGATAAATTAGATTTGGCCGGTGAACATGACCTGGTTTTCGTTTTTCCTGAACAATAGACTAACGCTATTCGTTATTTGATGTCTGTAGGGTATAATACAACTAGTATTCTGACTCTAAAAGTAGATAACTTTTGGAGTGAATCTAGGGGTTTATAATTATGCTCGAAAATTATTCTTTAGAATGGAATCGTGAAAGTTTACGCGCACTTCGTCTTCGCCTCGGTTGGAGCCGATCTGACATGGCTCGCAGGCTTCACTGTGAATTAACAGATATTGAAACGTGGGAAGAAGGCGGAGTTCAGTTTGAAATCCGTGTAAAAGGAGAGCTGGAATTGCTCTACCGTCAGGCTCAAGAGTGCAGTGATGAGGTTCGTTACACACCAGCTTGTGAAAATGAATGTGACAAAAATGCTCTTGATCAAGTTGAATTTTCTCGCGTCAAAGCGGATCTAGAATAGTCAGAACAATCGACAATAAAGCTCTCTCGAGGTAAATATTTCCATTCTGGAAATGACGGGGGAGTTTTATGAAGAAGTTATATCTTGTCGATGTCAGCTCGATGTTTTTTCGTGCTTTCTATGCCGTGCGACCGCTGACGTCCCCAACTGGTGTTCCAGTCAATGCCGTCTATGGCTTTCTTTCCATGATTACCAAACTTATGAGAGAAGAAAAACCCGAGTACATGGTTTTTTGCTATGATCGTAAGGAACCTTCCTTCCGTAAAGAAATGTATGATGACTATAAAGCTCATCGCACAGAAATGCCGGAAGACCTTGTAAAACAACTACCTTATTTTAAGCGCTTGGCAGACATCTTGGGGATTCCTTCCCTGGAGGTTCCGACTTTTGAAGCCGATGATATTATCGGCACGTTGACAAAGGTTGGTCGCAGCCATGGCATGGAAGTGGTTATCGTCAGTGGGGATAAAGACTTCGGTCAGTTGATCGAAGAGGGCGTGATTCTTTACGATACGATGAAAGATCATCGCTATGATGTGAAGGGTGTTTTTGAAAAATGGGGCGTTCGCCCTGACCAATTCATCGACTTCTTAGCAATTGTTGGTGATACCTCAGATAATATCCCGGGTGTTAAAGGGATTGGTGAAAAAGGGGCGATTAAGCTTCTGGAACAGTTCACCCATCTTGAAGATATCTATGAAAATATCGACAAAGTTGAAAGCAAAAGTGTTCGTGAGAAGCTGATCGCCGCAAAAGATTTAGCGTTGCTTTCTAAAAAGCTAGTCACGATTTCTACAGATATTGCGACGATTGATCGCAACTTTGAGGCGTATCGTTTGAGCCCCCGTCATGATGAGGATCTGCGTGCTCTGTTACGAGAACTAAACTTCAAAACGTTCGAAAAAAATCTTTTTGGTGAAGCTGGAGCCACCGCGCCAGCAACATCATCTTCCAGTGGGACTGGTTTTTCTTCTGAAGCCGGCAAAGCATACTACTCTGAGGCAGCCAAGCCCACTGCGGCTCCTGTGGCAGCAGAAGCGCCGATTATGGCCGAGCACGAAACCAAAGAGTTCCTGGAAAAAACAATGTCCACGCGTGAGCTGACAGAGGTATTGGCTGAAGGCCAAACTTTGTGGGCCTTTCAGGATCCACGTGGGTATTTTATTGGTACGGATAAAGATGCGATTTTAGTCTCTGACCCAGAGTATTTGGGAAAACTTACGGATACTTTTAAAGTTCAATGGCGTGGTTTTGATTTGAAGGAGTTCTGGCACTTTATCGGTGCAAAAAATCCGATCGCGGCCTGGGATTCAATGTTGGCTGCTTATGTTTTGAAAGCGGCTGATAGTTCAGATTTTGCGAAAATGTATGAAAAGCATATGGGTGAGTCATTGCCGGACTTGGCGACGCCGTCACAACTTTTGAATGCACATATTCATTTCGCAAAAACCTTAGAAAAAAAGCTCCATGATGTTCACGGTGAAAAGGTTTACCGCGAGCTGGAGTTACCACTGGTTCGCGTCTTACTCGAGATGGAAAACTGGGGTATTCGCATCGATAAGGACCTCCTGGCGAACCAAAGTAAAGATCTGGCGACAGAACTTTCTTCTTTGGAAAAACAGATCTATGAGGTTTCAGGTGGCGATGCGTTTAACATTGGCAGCCCTAAGCAATTAGGCGTAGTTTTGTTTGAAAAGTTAGGTCTTCCAGTAGGTAAGAAAACGAAGACAGGTTATTCGACGGACAATGAGGTTTTGGAAGGCTTAGAACATCCGATTGCTAAATTGATTTTGCAATGGCGTGAGCTTTCCAAATTGAAGTCGACCTATGTGGATGCCTTGCCAACGATGATTAGCGAAAAAGACGGACGTGTTCATACAAGCTTTAATCAAGCTTTGACGACGACCGGTCGCCTTTCAAGTACGCAACCCAACTTGCAGAACATTCCAATTCGTACCAAGCGCGGTCAAATGGTGCGTAAGGCTTTTATTGCAAATCCTCGCATGAAGCTATTATCGGCCGACTATTCACAAATTGAACTTCGTATCTTGGCGCATATTTCAGAAGACCCGAATTTGTGTAAAGCCTTCGCCGAAGATCTTGATATCCATGCGGCAACAGCATCAGAGATTTTCAACATCCCGTTGAGTGCCGTCACTGCGGACCATCGCCGTACAGCCAAAGCTGTGAACTTCGGTATTGCCTACGGACAAGGTGCATTCGGTTTAGCAGAAACTCTAGGGATCTCCAGAACTGAAGGTAAAGACATTATCGAGCGCTATTTTACTCGCTTTAAAAATGTTCGCGATTATATCGAAGGAACAATCAAAATCGCCCATGAAAAAGGCTATGTTGAAACTCTTTTCGGTCGCCGCCGCTATATTGATGAACTTCAATCTAAAAACATGATGCTTAAAAAGTTCGGTGAACGGGCGGCGATCAATGCTCCTATCCAGGGAACTGCCAGTGACCTAGTGAAGAAAGCCATGATCGAAGTGCACGAAAAAGTTTCCACACGCATGTTGCTTCAAGTGCATGACGAATTGATCTTTGAAGATTTCGAGGAAAGCCTGACGAAGGTCACTCCGCAGATTATTGAGATCATGCAGAATGTGGCGCAGTTGAAAGTTCCTTTGAAAGTGAATTTCTCTATGGGCAACAATTGGGAAGAAGCGCACTAATTAGGAGAGGTTGTGGTTGTGCGCGGATTTGCCGTTAGTGGGAAGGCCTGCTTGGCTTTCCTAGCCATCGGCGGCCCGCCTTCCGGGCTCAGTCGTCGCCGGGCGTTGCCCGGTTCGCGCCATCGTGGCGCCGACGAAGGCCTTTCGCTGTCTAGGAAAGCCAAGCAGGCCTTCCCACTAACGGCAAATTCGGCTTCGAGAGAGTTCTCTCTAGATTAATGCTTGAGATGTCTGGTGGGTTGCAAAATTTGAGGAAACGACACAATTCGGGTTTAAACTAGGACATAGGTCGATTTGTTCTGCGATTAATTCTTCTTAAAGCATATTCATTTTGAGTTTAGAAACTGTCATCCCATAAAATTGTATTATGGGATTTCACTTACTTCCTAAATTTTCCTTTTTTAGTTTCAGGATTCTTTGGATCATTTTGATGGCAATGATCTCGGTGTCTTATGGCTCTTTAAGTCTTGCGAACTCCAATGGGCAAGCTTTGGTTGAGTTCTTGGAAACTACCAAAAAGCTTAATTTAAATTTAGAGAAAATTAATAAAGGACAAACGAATTGCGATATCTCGGCGGAGCCTTTGCAATGCAATAGTGCTTCGATTTGTTCAAAATTAGATAATGATGGCCTTTATATTTATAAAAATGAAAAGGGTCAAAAGCAGCCAAATGCAGCTATGGTAGTGGCCTCTTATAACTATTCGGCCTGTGGTAGTGGGATGAGGGGTTTTCATGACGATGATCCATTTGTCTATTTTGAAAAGTTTCTGGATGCCAATGAGGCTGGCGGTCAAAAAAACTTAGAACGCAACCAACAACAGTTTAATCAAGCCATGGCCCAAGCGGAAAAGACTTTTGCCGATGTGAAGGTTCACTTTCTAAAGGCTATGGACAATAGAAAGAACTCCACCAACACCGCTCAGATTGAAAATCTAAAAAAGCGCATTCAGTCGGTAAAGTTTTTTAAATACTCCTTAGCGGATATTACTTCGCAAAATATCGCCGTGGATTGTGAAACTCCGAATGCTTACTATAAAACTGAAACCAATCGGGTCATGATCTGTCCGCAGATGTTGAATAATCCTGATGGAACTCTTTTTCACCTTTTAGCCCATGAGTTGGGTCACTCGATGGATTCCTGTAATATCGCTATGGATTTGCAAAGTGGAATTAGCTATCCGGCCGAAATGGCAGGGCCTCCAACCTCAGGCCCGGTCATATCCAAAGGACTTAGTCCTCAAGAAAATCCTTATGGATCAGCCTACCAATGTTTATCATCCGAAAAAGTCATCAGTCTTCCGAAGCAGACTAAAGATGAAGTCGCCAGGATGTTCGATACGCATCTAAAGAACAATCCAACAGAAACCAAAGAGATGTTGTCCAAAATGGAATGGGTTAAAGAAAACTATGATAAGTATAGTGACTGCAATTATATTTCGGGCGGCCATGAGCAAGAAGCCAGTGCAGATTGGCTTGCTACAGAAGCAGTGGCCGAAAAATTAAAGACTTTTCAAGATTCCCATGCAAAAAAACAATTCGGTTTTGAGGCGACTTTGGGTAGTGGATCGATGTGTCCAGCTATGAACGAAAAAGCCCTCAATACTCTGCGCTCTGCTAAAGGCAATCTTAACTGCAAAAACATCACAGATCATATTAGGTATATTGAACAACATGAAGAAGACTTCAGCGAAAGTCATCCAGCTCCTCAAGAACGAATTAATAATATTATTTTAGCAAATCCTGAAATGCAAAAGGCCTTGGATTGCAAAGGCAAGCCTCAGGCTCCTTATTGTGGAAGGGGTATCTAAAATGAAGTATATCTTTTTGATATTGATATCACTTTCAGCTTCTTCCGCATTTTGTGAAAAGCTCATTGTCAGTCGTACGAATCACCAGGGCCACACGCTGGTGGATATTTTAGAAAATAAACAAAATAAATATTTTTTAAGTGGATATGATTTTACAAAAAAAATAAGCCCCAATTCTAAGGCTCTTTGGGGGCAAACTTTTGAAGCCGCTAGAAAAATGAATAGCAGAAAAATCGCAAACCATTGCGATGCCGGAGGATTTAAGATTACTTTAGAGGACCCAAGCAAAAAACCACATGTGCACCGTGGATGCTACGACGATGTCCTCTATCGCCAGATCATTCTTAATATCAAGAAATTGCGAAAAGAAGTCGCAGCTATGCCCAACGACCTCTGAGGCAGGTCCTCTACAAAACTACTGAGTTTCCCAACCGACAACTCGACCGCCTTCGAAATAAACCATTCGAGTTTCTTTGCGATACCCTTCTGGGGACGTCGTAAAGCGTTCATACTTCCAGCGTTCGTTCTTATAAATAGGATTTCCAGAAACTTCGACTGCCAGAGGATCACCCCAGGATTT
>JBJTMR010000227.1:0-7409 GCA_046070625.1 Bdellovibrio sp.
CGGCCAACGCCAAGAACGCACAGAATGGCACAGAGTCACTGTATGTGCAAATTGGCTGAGATCTGCGGTAAACACCTTTCAAAAGGTCGCCAAGTTTACGTAGAAGGTAAATTACAAACTCGTCAATGGGAAGACCAACAAGGTCAAAAACGCTACACGACTGAAATCGTGGCAAGCACTGTACAATTCCTAGGTTCTGCTGGAGCTGAATCTTCTCGTTCTTCATCTTCTACAGGTGGCGGCGATGACTTCGGTTTCCAAGATTTCGGACCAGAGCCAAGTTTCAACTCTAACGATGAGATTCCTTTCTAGTTTTCTTTCGTTAGTTTCCGTGGGCTTTGTTCTTTCATAACAAAGCTCTCGGGGCGGGCCTTTACCCTGTGTAAGGGAGGCTTGCTCCGTCGACCACGGCATCCTGCCTCACAGGGCTTGAATACCGCATCGTGCGGGCCCTGAGGATCGCCGCAGCAAGCCTCCCTTACACAGGGTAAAGTCCCGAACGAGTTTTTCGTTTCAAAAAATAAGCATAACAAATAATTAAATGAAAATCTGGATAGCATGACGTTCGTTCGAGTTGAGGAACTTGTTAGCCTTTATTTCTGAATCGAGTCCCTTGTTTTTTTCGACCCTATTTTATCGACGAAGAGTTCATCTCTTCTTTAGAACTTCCTTTTTTATCCAAAGTCCGGCGCTAGCCTTTTTATTTTCCTCTGAACTTGTTCATTGGCTTGCAGTGGGAGTGGTGCGCTTTAAATCCGACCTCAGGGCCCGCAGGATGCGGTACCCAAGCCCTGGAGGCATGGATGCCGGGTCGGATTTAAAGCGCACCACTCCCACTGCAAGCCAATGCTCCGAGAGCCAAGGAAAACCTAACAAAGGCCCAGTTTCACCAGAGAGTTTTGTCAGAACCAAAAGCAAAACCTATAATAAGAAGTGATGAAAACCTTCACGATTTCAATTCTTTCGATAGTTTTCCTAGGCGGCTGCTCGATTTCAAAATCTTCTGGTCGCAGCGATTTTGAAAACGATGCTCCAGGGAAAATTTCTGCGGCTTCGTTTCGTTCTACAACTCCCTCCAAGGCCACCTCTTTTCAGCTGAAATCCTGCAAAAAAGAAGGTCGTCTTGAGTCCTGGTTCAACGAAGAGTTCCCTTCAACTTCTTACGAACTGGTGGTTGCGGAAAATGATCTTGAAATCTGGCGCACCACCCATCCGGGCGTAGTGGAAGTCAAAGCTATTCAGAAATCTGAGACTGCCACGTCCTCTTGTGCTTACGAATTTTCCAGCCGCGCGGTTTGGGATCTTTACAAAGATCAATTCATTCGCGAACTTGAAAACAATCTTATGACTGTGGAGTAAATGAATAAATTCCGCAGCATCCTTTTACTGGGTCTTCTTTTTTCCTCGTTCTCCATGCCTGCGTGGTCGGCAACTATTTCTCAGATCAAAGGCACTCGTACACTTCTGGACCTTGAAGGGGCAGAGCCTGTTGCTGGCGATGAATTTTTCGTTCTTAATAATAGCAAGAAAAAGGTCGCTGTCCTACGCATCCGCCAAGTTAAAGGCAACAAAGCGGTTGCAGATATTCTGCAAGGAAAAGTCGACGTTGGTTTTTCTCTTCAAGCTAAGGGCTCCAGCAAAAGCGAACCCAAAGAAACCTCCACACCTCGCCGTGAAGATGACTCAGGCATTGCAGCTTCCAATCGGGACACCAGTTTTTCGCGCACCTTAAAACCCTCTTATGGGATTCTGGGTGAGTACATGATGAACTCGATGCAAGTGGCTGTGAAAGATGCTCTTAATAAAAAAGAAACCGTCTCTATGTCAGGGTCTTCTTTTGGTGTCGGCGGATTTTATGAATACACTCTGACTCGAGACATTTCCTTGCGTCTTCTGGGGGCCATCGAACAATTCAATGTCACCGGAAAATCTTCCATTCCGGGTTGTGATTCCAAAACGAGCCAAAATTGTGATGCGAAAATCATGTACGCGTCAGCTTACGGCTTGGGAAAGTACTATTTCTGGCAAAGCAAATACCGCTATTGGGCGGGAGCTGGCGGTGGGTTTCTGATCGCCGTTTCAAAGTCTTCGACAGCCTTGGATGCGGGTGCAATTTCAACGAATCAAGTTTTGACTCTTGCGGTCGGTGGCGACTGGCAGCTATCGCGTAAAAACTATATCCCAATCAGTCTAGAATATAATTACTTCCCACCTTCCGAAACGGTGAATGCCACAGGTATTTCCATCAAAGTGGGATACGGCTGGCAGTAAAAATTAAAATATTATGAAGGAATCCAAAAGACGAATCGTGTCTGCGGAGACTCGGGGTCTAAATAAATCTTCCCACCGTGAGCCTGCATAATCCCATGAGAAATACTGAGTCCTAGGCCCACCCCCTTACCCACCTCTTTCGTGGTATAAAAAGGCTGCATAATCTTTTCGCGGTTCTCAAAAGAAATCCCCGGACCTGAGTCTGTTACACTAACTTCAACACCATCATCGACCTTATGTGCTTCGACCGTCACACGTTTTTCCTGACTAGATTGAACGGCATCAAAGGAATTATTTAATAAGTTTAATAGCACTTGCGATATTTGATGAGCTCGACAACGAACCGCAATCCCGGGTTCCACGCGAACAACAAGTTTAACACCATCATTTTTAAAACGGTCGTAGCAGAAAGATAACGTATCATCAATAATCGTATCAACACTCGTGGGCATTAATTCACCATCATGAGATCCATGAGCATAGCTGCGCAAACCCTTCACGATTTTAGCAATTCGCTGAACCGTGCTTTCAATAGAGTCCACCCGACGATTGATTTCGATATCCTGACCAAGTCCTTTTTGCTGCAAATTTTTACGGAGCACACTGGTGTAGCCATTAATGATCGTCAGAGGATTATTAATTTCATGAGCAATTCCCGCCGCCATCTCCCCTAGCGAAGCCAAACGAGATGAAACCAAAATCTTTTCTTCTTGTTCTTTTAATAGGCGTTCACGTTCTTTTTTCTGCGTAACGTCTTCCGCGACCCCAAGATAGCCATTGATCACACCGTTTTCGTCCTTCACGCGACTAATGGACAAAATCACATTGATCCGACGACCGAACTTAGAAACGAATGTGCGCTCCATCCCAACGTTCAGGCCTTTTTCAAATAAAGCCTCTAAAAAATCTTTCCCGGGAGATACCTGACGACGCAATTCCGCCTCAAGACGTCCGCGAATTTCCGACAACTCTTGGTGATCTCCGTAAATTGCAGGGATCTGCCCCTTTAGCTCTTCTTCGGTGTACTCCAACAGGTCTTTAGCGGCTTTATTTAAGCTAGAAACATGTCCTTCGTTATCCAGTTGGATCATCAACAAAGGAACGCTATTTCTTCCAGCCTCTTGCCATTTCAACGCCATTTTCATTTTGCGTTCAGACGTTCTGGCAACTCCAGACAGTCGCAAAGCCAAACTCAACAACAACGAAACCAGTACACCCGCAACAATCACCGCCGCAGGCAAATAGGATGTATTCGCTTGCACCACTTCTGGACTGGGAGTCAGGGTGATATCCCAAGATGAATTCAGAGTGCGATAAGGCACCTCATAACTCCAGTCATGAGCATAACCTTCACTAGGTTCTCCGGAGGACATCAAAACCTTGCCGTTCTCGCGAATGCTGACGAAATATCCCGGTTCCTGCACAATACGTTGAAAAAAGTCCGTCGCACGAACCGCCGCCGTCAATATGCCGGTCAGTTCGCCCTTAGAGAGCACCGGAACAAACATCACAAAACCAGATCCCCCCGATTTCAACTGAATCACCGGAGACAACGAGGGCTTTTTATTTTTAATTACCCACTGAACGGCATCTCGCACATTTGACTCATCTAAAAGATTCATCCCAACCACGCGTTCGCCAAAGTCACGCATAGGGTAAACCCAAAGAGTCCGCATGCTCTTGTCCGCCCAAGTTAAACGCTTCAACCCAACAAAATCATTCACGTAACTATCGGCATCGACCTGCCACGCTTCCTCTGTCGGATAACGGTGCGAATCAAAACGACGAGACATGTGCTCCAAAGCCTTCTGCAAGGGGTAGAACGTATTATTAAATCCTTCAATCAAAGATTCGGCTCTGATTTCGGTTATAGCTTTATTTCTCTGATAGTCCTTGAAAAACAGAACCTGTGAAAACGCCAAAGTCAGCAAGACTCCGACAACCAACACAACGAACGAACGATAGTATTTGTTGGGAAAATTGGCGTTACTCAAACTCGTATGAAGTTGAGCCAGCAAGGCCCCGGCAATCATCAAAAAACACAGTGATGTCGGGATCGCCATCTGCTCAAAACTACCCCAGCCATACTGGATATTTACGTGAAATAGATAACCGCCAACTCCAATTAAGCTAAACCCAATTAAAAGGGCCGCACATGTGACCCGTATATATTGGCAAAGCACCGTGCGCTTATTAAAAAACAACCCTAAGCCCGCAATCATCATCGCGATGGTTGTCGTGGCCGCCATGCGTCCCAAATATTGCATGTTTCCTTGGTAGTAAGGCTTAATAAAAAAACAATCTATTCCAAAATCAACACCTAAGGGATATTGAACGAAAGTCAGACCGGCAAAACATAGAACGGCCAAAGCGCAAAATCCACCGATCTTAAAATAGTCTCTATCTGAAAAAAAAATACCGACAGCCAGAAAACAAAACAGCAACGCCGAATTAAACTTCATCGGTGAAAATGAAAAATACAACTCAACCAGATTTTGATTCCGAATCAACCAGCCTACCATCACAGTGAAGCTGATCAGTAATACGCCAGAGGCAAAAACTCTGTGCAAACTTGGAGTCTTAATGGAGGACACGACTCACGCCAATAATGCCTTTGATTTTTTGAATCTCGTAAATAGCCTGATTCAATTGAACCGTGTCTTTTACGTTCACTTCAAAGTGGCAGATTGCTTTTTTATCCTTCGTCGTACGTATTTGCGCATTCTGGATATTGATTCCTTGCTGTGCAAACGCTTCCGACATAGATTTTAGCAATCCCGGTATGTCTTGAGATATAATTTTCAAGCGCACAATGCGCTCTTGGCCTTCACCAGCTTGTTTAACGTTCCAAGCGACATCAACCTTACGCAACTGATCAAATTCAAAGGCTTTGCGGCAGTCACTGCGATGAATAGTGATACCACGGCCACGACTGATGAAACCAACAATCGAATCCCCAGGAATCGGATGACAGCATTTTGCATAGTGAACCAACACATCATCCATGCCATCAACACTGATCAAGGAGTTTGTCTTACGCGTTTTTTGCGTGGCCGCGCGCATGACTCTTTCCATGAAAGTTGTGTCTTCAGTTTTCGCTGCCTCTTTCGCAAGATGCTCTGGAGACAAGCGCTCCACTAAATTACGGGTTTCAAGCTTTCCGTAACCGACCGTGACGTACAGTTCCTCTGTATCCTTAACGCCAAAGTCTTTGAGGTACTGCTCATAAATTGGGCCTTTAAGGTACTTCACCGCTGCCATTCCAAATTTGCGGAATTCTTTTTCCACTAATTCTTTACCTAGCATAATAGCGCGACGACGTTGTTCTTCTTTGACGAAGGCTCGGATCTTAGATTTGGCTTTATTCGTAACGGCGAACTTCAACCAATCCTTTGAAGGTTCTTGATGTTTTCCAGTGATAATTTCAACCGTGTCCCCATTTTGCAATTGATGCTTCAAGGGAACCATCTTGCCATTCACTCTGGCACCCACACACTTGTTACCAAGTTCGGTATGAACTGCGTAAGCAAAATCCACAGGAGTGGCTCCTTCAGGGAACTCACGCACATCACCTGTTGGTGTAAAGACATATATTTCAGATTCAAATAGATCGGTTTTCACCGTATCCAAAAATTCATCAGGACTGCGCACCTGCTGATGCCATGTCACCAAATCGCGCAACCAGTTCGCCTGCTGCACGTCGGAGTCATCATCCATTTTGCCGCGCTCTTTGTATTTCCAGTGGGCGGCGATACCCATTTCTGCGATAAGATGCATTTCAGAGGTACGAATTTGAATTTCAATGCGCTCCCCGCCGGGTCCAATAACGGTCGTATGCAGTGATTGATAATTATTGGCTTTAGGCATGGCGATGAAATCTTTAAAGCGCCCCGGAATAGGCTTCCACAGCGAATGCACCAGCCCTAAGGCGGCATAGCACTCTGCAATGCTTTCAACAATCAAACGGAATGCGAGAACGTCATATACTTGATCATAATCGATACTGCGTGACTGCATTTTACGATAAATGGACCATAAATGCTTAGATCGTCCATAAACTTCAAATTTAAATCCGGCTTTACCCAGCTCTCTTGAAATCGAAGATTTTACTTCTTCGATATAACGATTCTGTTCGGCCTCTGTTTTCTTAATTTGTTGGACAAGTTGATAGTACATGTCCGGTCGATAGTATCTGAAACACAAATCTTCGAGTTCGATCTTCAATGCACTGATACCCATACGACCCGCAAGTGGGCAGTAAATTTCTAAGGTTTCAAGAGCGATGCGCTCTTGCTTATCAAAGGGCATGAAATTCAGGGTGCGCATATTATGCAAACGATCCGCAAGTTTTACCAAAACAACGCGAACGTCCTTCCCCATAGCCACGATCATCTTACGGATGTTTTCACCCTGCTTTTCGTGACTGTTTTTAAATTTCATCTGACCGATCTTCGTCACACCGTCCACCAAGTGGGCAACGGCATCACCAAACTCACGACGAATATCTTCTAAAGTGGCCGCGGTATCTTCGACAGTGTCATGCAGAAGACCGGTTGCGATCGTATCAAGATCCAAGTGAAGATCTGCAAGAATAGCCGCCACAGAAAGCGGATGGGAAATGTATGGCTCACCCGAACGGCGTATTTGCCCTTCGTGGGCTTTCTCTGAAAAGTAATAAGCTTTTTCGATGAATTTAATGTCTGCATTCGGCCAGTAACTGCGGATGCGGTTTAAAAGATCATCGACGGTTTTCACAGACTTATGGGATAAGCCATTTTCTTTCAGAGGTTCAGCCATATCTCATAAGCTTACCTGACAAGAATGAACGTCTCCAAATAGATTTCAGTTATAACTTGAATTTATTAGTATTTTTAAAGACTTAGGACCTTAGTCGACCCAACACTCAAGAGAAGAGCTGATTCAGCTTCCGCCACTGTGGTCGCTGAGCTCTGCGAGCTTGCGCCTGAAACAAAAACTCCGGCTTGGGCCGGAGTTTTAAAGAACTATTTATTAAGGTCTTTTTCGATTTGCGTAATCGCGTCTTTCGGCTCAATCGCCGTCTCGTAACCAACGTTACCGATAGCAACTTCACGAAGAGCACTTACGATATACTTGTTAGAACGGGTGGAAACAGTCGC
>JBJTMR010000228.1:0-6000 GCA_046070625.1 Bdellovibrio sp.
AACCAAATCACTTTCCTTCAGAATAGGATCACCTATCCTTTTATCAATGGAAGGGCATATATGTTATGTAACCAAAGCCGGCTTCCGGATCGTTAAGATTTCAAAGATGGAATCCTCAACACGATGTTAGTGCCTACGGAAACCTTGGAGTATATATTTATCTCACCACCCCATTCTTCTATCTTTTTGAACGCACTAAGAAGCCCAAGGCCATTACCTCTCTCTCCTTTAGAAGAAATCTTAGTCTTTCCAATTTTTTCCAAAATCTCAGGAGGGATTCCGGATCCATGATCGGTAATCGAAATCACAACCCCTTCTAAACTTCGGCGAAGAGTCACTTCCACAATTTTCATCTCTTGCAGGCTCTCCACGGCATTATCCAAGAGGTTTGACATAACTCGCTGAAATTCCACTATTTCAACATTTATCCTCTGAGCTTCTTCAAGGTGCAGTTTGAAACCTACATCTTTATATAGAATTTCCTTTTCACGAACCAGCTCTTCGATATTTTTCCTTAGGTCAAATCCCATTTCCGTAGAAATCCGATCGGAATTTTTCGCTTTATTCTTGATAAGTAGATCATCTGCTATGCCATTAATTCGATTCGCGATCGCCTGTAGTACATCATTTTCATTGGACAAGTGTGGCTGCAATTTGCCAATAATAACATTTAAAGATGTCAGTGGTGACCGAATATCGTGTGCTACTTGGTGCGCAATCTGCTCCCTAGCGCTTATTGTCGCTGACTCTAAACTCAAGGACACCTCTTTCAATATTAGCTTTTTTTCCCTTTTAAATGCGAACCCTGCTAGAACAAATTCCACTACGAGAAATAGCAATATCGTAGTGACATATTCATCTACACCATATATGAAGCGAAGAGTTCCAAATTTAGATTTATTATTAGCATCTTGATAGACTGGAATGTCTATATTTAGAGGAAACACTCCAATATGTTCAATGCCGGTCTTAAGAGAAAACTGAATCTCTCCCGAAATCCCTTGAAAGGAAATATCTTTGAACAAAACCGGGACACTTTTAGAAAGTGTCATAATCGCGGTCCGCGAATCCCCCACAATTAAGGCTTCCCGAGCTCCACTAACCAAAATTTGGGCTGCTTCAAATTTGATTCTGTTTATTGATAAGATTGCGACGGCAATCGTTGTAATTGCCAACAGCAATATGAAAATTGAAAACGATGTGTATAAACGACGCATTTTTATAATGTTTACAAATTAACCCTCTTTTTTAAAGAGAACTAGAATACATTCGTTTTAACTTGGGACCAAAGTCGGCATGACAATTGCTAATTAGCTGGGATCAAACAATTTGGAGACATTGTGGCACCATTTAAATATATTATTGCGGGTTTAGCTTCACTTTTTTCATTCAATTTCGCACAGGCTAAAATTGTAGTTGCGGACAAAGTCTACATACAGAATTCTCAAGATTTAGATATTGTTATCCAAGAATTTACAGGCCAACCATCACAGAGTTTCACTGAAGATGAAAAAAGCGATTTACTAAAAGTCCTTAAAAGCCGTGGTCTAGTTGAAATTCTCCATCAGGGTAAAAGTACTGATACAACGGGATGGCAAACCACTATTTAGTTTTTATGAGATACCAAAGCACTTTTTTTTTATTTGTGGTATTAGTCATTTGTAGTGTTATTATTTTTAGTAAATACATGACTGACATAAAAAATCCTCAGCACTTAAAAATAGCCCTTTCCGTAAGACAATCTTTCTTAGAGATGCAACTCGATCCTGCGAAAGTCAGCACGCTCAACCAAGCGAATCTTATTCGAAATTTTTACTGTCGGCTCGTTGAATACACCCCAAACGGGGAGCTAGTGTCTTCTGCAGCTAAGTCATTTGAGATTCGAAACAACAAAGTTATATTCGAAATTCGTCCTGATCTAAAATCGTCGACCGGCGAAGTATTAACGGCGCAAGACTTCTACCAGTCCTTTAAAAGGCTCTTGATTTTAGGGAAAAACACTCACGGAGATCTTAGGCATTTGCTCTGTGGAAATGATCCAATAAAAAACATGCACGATGAATGCTCTGGCTTATCCGTTAAGAATAATTCATTGATTATTTCGCCAATGGATTCCCATAAGATCAAATATCTTATCCCTCTACTCGCAAGTGTGGATTTCTCGGTGATACCTGCCTCTTCGATAGACTGGACCGTTTCAAATTTGCCAATAGCAAATTATTCTAATACATCTGGCGCCTACTATCTAGCAAGTGATCTAAGCGACAAAACATTTTTACTTTCGGCGAATAAGAATAGCTTCTATTATAGTTCGAAAATGCCCCAGTTGATTACAATCAGGTCCGCTTCTCCAGATGAGGCGTTGAATCTTTTTGATGCAAAACAGATCGATTTTCTGCCAGCAACTTACTCTTGGGGTAGCAATGTTGTCGAAAAATATAAAACTAATAAGGAAGTTCTGATCCATGAAACGCTCCCTATAAATCTATGGGCATTGCGGTTTACTAAGATCGGATTCAAAAATACCACTTCTGCTGAAAGAATTTCTCTCGGTCAAATATTTAAAAACCGCTTCAATAAAATTTATCCCAACAAGAATATTCAAAAAACTAATCAAATGTTTCCGCGGCTAAGTGAAGGAAGTTTAACTGACATACAGGCGAAAGAGATTGAGGCCTTTATTGGGAATTATTCCCTATCATTCCCGAAGAAAATTAAGCTTGGAATTCCCAAAGGTGAAAGGGTGCAGTTTGAAAGCGCATTATCTGATTTTTCTTGGATTGAATATATAGAACTTGTTCAGGCACCATGGACTCTTCCGCAACACGAACAGCCAGATTTTTATTTAACCTTTGGGGATTCTTCATTCTTCGAAGACTTTTCACTGATTAGCAATCAAATGTCTATGGGAACCTTTAATCTTTCTAAGGATGATGGCGAAGCTTGGATCGACAAATATATCTCACAGTCAGACAAAACAGCACGTCTACAAATGTTGCGTGAGCTCCACATAAACACGCTGAAGAATGGAAATATTGCTCCGATTGGTTTTTCCTCATTTTATTCATTTGCGCAAAATGGTTGGCAAATGGAATTTTCAAAATACTATGTAGGCAATCCCTATTGGCAAATAAGATGGAGCCGATAGATCTTTGGATTATAAATAATGCAGAAAGATTGCAATTGCGTCTGACTGAATACACTTGGCCTTCAAAGTGGTGGCCAGGATTAAGTGATCTTTCGGCAAAGATAATGATTGATGACATTGAATATATCGGAAGGGGTTCGGACCTCGATCCAACCGTAGCTACAAGAAAAGCCATCATCGAAGCCACGGAACGATTTGTCGCAAAATCCAACGGTTGTACTTCGTCTAACGGAGTTGCTGCACACACTGATAGGAAAAAAGCTGTCTTAGGTGCAAAACAGGAATTGATAGAGAGAGATCTTTTCTTGATGCACTTTTTAACGATGATGCCTTTTTCAACCTTCACGCCTACGAGCCTGACCATACCTTCAAATTTGAAAAATAATCTGTCTGCCCAAGGCGTAACTCTTTATTATGGAGTTCTGGTCGATCAAAAGGATTTCAAAGGCGTAATCGCTATTGCTACAGGCTTCAAATGCATTAGACCTTGGGGGCTTTGCTTAGGAATGTCAGTGGATACATCCTTTGAGCTAGCCTCCGAAAAAGCAACTATTGAATGTCTGCGCCATATCATTCCTTTAATTCAAGACATCGACCTCCCAACTCCTCATACCATTAATTCATTCAAAAGTATGAGTTCACATTTGGTTGATGATCATTTTAAATTAGGACTCAATATCGACTACGCTAAATGGTTCGTTAAAAATTTCATTAAAGACACCCCTTCGAGCCTACGAGCGACCAACACTCAAACCACCTTTGAAACTTTTGACCTAGTCATTCCCAACTCAGTTTCCAATCCGCCGCTCTATGTGGTAAAATCAAAATCTACCGAGCTTCAAGATCTCTTCTTTGGATGTACTACCTTAGAAAAAATAAACATCAATCGTCTATTTTCATTCAACCCGAACCTTAGGAATAGGTTGGACTCTGTTAACATGTATCCTCATCCAATTTGCTGATGCTATTTCGTGTCTGATGGCTGGGGGAAGTGTCTGTAATACAAATCCCAGGCATCAACCATCGATCCGTCGTTAAATACACAATAGTCATATTGCTTATTGTCCGCAGATTTCAAAATGCGATTCTTAGAACCAACGTCCCAACAGTATTTCGCAGCAGGATCACCCGCAAGTGGAGTTTTATTCTGACTTTCAGGCTTTGACTTTCCAGAGAATACCGTCCATGCATCACAAGATGGTTTGCCGTTTTTGATACAGTTTATAGAGAAGCGAGATTTTTGAACTTCGGTCATCTTTATTTGTTCGTATTTTCCGTTGGTGTAATAACGGAGGGATAATTCAGCAGCCCGCAATTGAATCCCAAAAGTTACAACAATCAAAGAACAAATAAGGTTCATTATTTTTTGTCGACAAACCATGAAAGGCTCCAATTCTGATATGTTGTGCTATCAAGTAGGGCTTTTGCATCCAACCAACCATCATTATTTTTATCTTGCCAGCTCTGTCCCCAGCTATTGATGACCTTTAATGAGTCACGACATTCATTTTTTTGGTTGCAAACTTTTCTGTAGCCCGCAATTACAACTGCATGAGATTCATCTGTGCAATCCTTCGTCACGACTTTTGCAAGGCAAACATTTCCCAATCCTAACGGACGACCCGTGCCCAGAACAGTTTTTATATTTTTCATCATCTCATCATAGTTTCCCTTTCCATTCTCTGGATAAAAATCAACTTTGACTTTTCCCTGATTCATGAAAACAGCAGCTCTGGAGGTTCGTCGACATTCCGCCGGAGTTAATAGATCATATAGGAAGCGTTCATAAGAATCCTGAGCAAATGCAGACAGAACTTCTTGATTTGTCTTTTTAATATTTAGGTTTTGATCTTTCACAAACTTGCTTAACTCGTCTGCTTGATCATTTCCACCCGTAGAATAAGAATCTGCCGTACATGTTGGGCACTTTTTCTTAAATCCATCATATTTAGCCTTCAAATTCTTCCATACTGCTGCCTGAATTTGTGCACCTTCTTTTGCGCCACCAATTTTCGAGAGCACTTTATCTAGCGACTGGCAATCCTCAGAGACACTATAACCAAGATCCATAGCAATTCTTTGAGTTACATTTCCAATATTCCCTCCTTCTCGAATCTCATAGGAGTAGGGTGAGGCTTTATCACCATTTATTGCGCCGCCAAACTGAGCCAAATCCAAAGGAGAAAAAATGTCTTTCTCACTAATATGGGCGCAATCCGTCTTCTGACTTCTACAATTTTCCGCTGTAAGGAGCGTGGAAGATGCGACGGCATAACAAATACCGATGGTGTCTTGTGACATAAGGGGAGGCATATTCTTTATTTCCACCGCAGTGTCCAATTTTGCCTGAAATGAACTATCGATTGGATTTAAATTGTAGATCGCAGCTTTCGCTGTGGCGCTCACGAATATCAACAATATTAAAAAATTTCTCATGTCTAAATGATCCTAAATTGAGACACTAACTGATAGAAAAAATTCTCCGCCTATACCAAAGACTAGAGGAAACAATCGCAAACTAAAAAGTTGTTTAAGGATACCTAACCAAATACCGAAATATTCATTAATGAGGCGCCTGTTTATCATCATGATTTTACTTCAATATATTTCCAGCCTGGCACTGGCAGAAAACTTGCGTCCCTTTTCAACGGATCAAGTTATCTACCTGGCAAATCAGCCCGGAAAACGCATACTTGCTTACAAAGACTATGAAGACATCCGAATAGATTCAGACCTCGATGGCAAAGTAGATTTTTGGGAAATTAAACGTGGCTCATTCGATATCGTCTATCACTATAAAAATGGCAAACCCCGTTATCTTAAGATTTCAAAATTTGAACATGGCAAAATCA
>JBJTMR010000229.1:0-4941 GCA_046070625.1 Bdellovibrio sp.
TCGCGACGCTTTGAACCTCATCACTGAGGAAAGTGGCGTAAATATGGTTATCGCAGAAGAAGTCAGAGGCAATGTGAGCTTGAAGCTCCGCCAAGTTCCTTGGGACCAAGCTTTGATCGTTTTGATGAGAGCCCGCAAACTGGGGTACACGCGCCAAGGCAACGTTCTTCGTATTGCTCCATTGGGTGACTTAAAAGCTGAAGAAGATGATGCAAATAAACTGGCCTTGGCTCGCAAGAACCTAGAGCCACTTAAAGTTCGCATGTTCCCAGTAAGCTACGCAAAGGTGGATGAACTCGAGAAAAAAATCAAAGACTTCTTGGGTGACCGCGGTAAAGTCGTCGGCGATGTTCGTACGAACTCATTGGTGGTTACAGACATTAATGAAAACCTTGATCGCGCAGCTAAATTAATCCAAAGCTTGGATACGCAGCCGCCTCAAGTACTTATCGAAGGTAAAATTGTTGAGGCTTCAGAAACATTTACTCGTAATATCGGCGTAAGCTGGAATGTCACGGGTCAGGCGATCAAGTTGGGTTCAACAGCTCGCGGTCCAGTGAACATGAGTCCACGCTTTAATATCAATCCAGCTTCGGGCTCAGGTGGTAATTTCAATTTCAACCTCGATGTGGGCACGTTGGACGTATTTGGCAGTATCTCGGCGGCTCTGGCTCTGTCAGAAAGAGAAAGCAAAGTTAAAACTTTGTCATCTCCGCGTATCCTGACTATGTCGAACGAAAAGGCTGATATCAATCAGACCACAGAGGTGCCTATTAAGCAGGTCACTGTGACGGGCAATTCTCAACAAACAACGTATCAATTTAAGCCGTTGACGCTTAAACTTGAGGTCACTCCACAAGTTACGGCCGACGGATCTGTTATAATGAAAGTACTCGTGAACAGACAGATCAAAGGCGCTGATAATGCTGACGGATCTTTTGCCACGAATAGCCGTGAAGCGAACACGAAAGTGCTCGTCAAAAACGGTCAGACCGCAGTTATCGGTGGTATCTATCAGAGTGATGCGACTGAGGGTGAAGAAGGGGTGCCTTGGTTAAGAGAGCTTCCTCTTATTGGCAACTTATTTAAAGTGAAGTCGACGGATAAGCAAAAGTCGGAACTGTTGATCTTCCTGACTCCAAGAATTATGGGTCAGGTTGATTCCGGTGCCACAGCTCCAGCAACTCAGGACTTTTAAGGAGAGCTTATGACAAAGATAATCTCAGTCCTAGCGTTACTTGGGATCGTCAATCTCGCCTCCTGCTCTGGGAGCGAGAATGCCGTTGAGGTGAGCGTAACTTCGGCTGTAAGGCCCGTAATTCCAGCGGCGATAGCAAGTTGCTTGGCCCGCAAGGTCGCTGCAGAAACCTCCACATATCCCACGGCAGATGTGACTGCGGCCTATTTTTCGGTCCCACAGGTAACATTTGCTCCGCAACATCAGAATAGAGACATATATATTTCTTATATTAAGATCACCTATACCATTCCAGGTTCATCGTCTCCTTCCACGTGTGAAGTTGGCGGCGATGGACTTGCGGCTCTTAAAACTGATTGGTATGCCAGCCCGACGAAGGAGGCTCGCATTGTTGCAGGCTCTACCGGGGATGCCCTTAAAACAGATTGCCCGATCTATTGCGGCGGAATCGACAAAGACATACCTCCTTTTACCACAACGGCCTCTGTGATTGTTTACGGCTACGAACAAAACCCAAATGACGCCAATGACGCCGTCGGGTTTACCACGACAACTTACCTAAACTTCGGCAAACAGTAGTTTTAATCAGAATATGTTAAAAAAAGGCAGAGCGAAAACTCTGCCTTTTTTGTTTTGTATCCTGAATTGCTCATTTCACCCGTGATTTACGGTTGTGAATGGAATATAGACAAATCATGGATCTATTCTCCGCCTCGGCCGCAGCCCATCAGTCGTCACCTTTATCAGAGATTCTTCGTCCCAAGAACCTCGATGAAATTATTGGGCAAGAAAAGACGATTGGAAAGCAGTCCAAGCTAGGGCAAATGTTACGCAAGGGCTATTTGCCAAGTCTCATCATTTGGGGCCCTCCGGGAACGGGAAAAACGACCTTTGCATTAGCTTTGTCACAACAATTCAATGCGCACTTTATTAACCTGAATGCCACAGAGGCGGGGACCAAGGCTCTTCGTGAGGCCGGTGAAAAGGGGCATGATCGTCGCCTGCAGTACCAGCAAAAGACGATCTTATTTGTCGATGAAATCCATCGTTTTAATAAGGGTCAGCAAGACGTTCTTTTGCCGTTCGTAGAAAAAGGCGATTTGGTTCTTGTCGGGGCGACGACCGAAAATCCTAGCTATGAATTAAACCGAGCCCTTTTAAGCCGTTGCCGTGTGGTGGTTTTCGAACGTTTAAGCGATGCCCACTTGGGTCAAATTCTTCAACGTGCCGAAGAGCAATACAAGAAGCCTATTTCAGCCCTTTTACAGCCAGAGGCGGCAGAGAATCTGTTGCAGTTCTCAGATGGTGACGCTCGCAGGCTCATTAATAGTCTCGAAATCCTTTATAGTTTTATGAAGGACAGCGACGAGCCAGCACTATCAACAAACGATATGCGCGAGTTGCTGCAACAAAACCCTATTGGCTACGATAAAAACTCAGAAATGCATTACGACACAATCTCGGCCTTTATTAAAAGCGTCCGAGGCAGCGATCCAGATGCGGCGGTTTATTATCTCGCCAGAATGCTCGAAGGCGGAGAAGACCCGATCTTTATCGCGAGAAGATTGATTATTTTAGCATCTGAAGACATTAGCAATGCGGACCCCAGAGCTCTCTCTGTGGCAGTGGCGGGCTTGCAAGCAGTTGAGGCCATAGGTCTTCCAGAAGGTGCGATTACTCTGGCTCAAGTAACGACTTATTTAGCGTCGTGCCCTAAATCAAACGCGTCGTATTTAGCTTTACATAAAGCCAAAGAACTCGTCGAACAAACAAAGACTGTCCCCGTGCCCTTGCATCTAAGATCGGCAAAAACGCCTTTAGCAAAGGATCTTGGATACGGGCGAGACTATAAGTACCCCCATAACTATCCTACGGGATGGACAGAGCAGTCTTATTTGCCAGAAGAAATCAAAGATACAAAACTCTATGAACCTACAAATCACGGTTTCGAAAAAAACATCCGCGACTACCTAGCTTGGATGAAGCAACAACGCTAAAAGGTGGGGAGCACATTCAGCAGTGCCGCGAAAAGTTTCCAGAGCCGCACAAATTAAAAGGCCTTCTTAAGATATCGCACCCCAAAGGGAGGCAATGTTTTAAGAAGGCCTTTTAATTTAAAGTTCTGATTTTTAGACTAGATCGCTCTTTGCGCGCAGACACAAACACAAGCGGCAGTTCCATGAGACACATGAGAGTGTTTGGTGTTCGCAGGGATCTCAACACGGTCCCCAGGGCGTAAAACGAATTGATTCCCGGAGATATTAAAATGCATTTCTCCGGTCACAACGATGCGAACCTCTGCAAAAGGGTGGCGGTGGTCAGGGATTTTCGTTTGTGGTTCGTAAACTTCCTCGAAAGGCTCGAGCCCTTCGGACTCAAGAATTAAATGCACCTGTTCTTTGTTGGGAATTAAAGGTGCTTGCCAGCGTGTGATAATCATAAAAGCCTCGTTAATATATAAGTGTGTGAAGATTCTTCCCAGTTACTCTGGTATCGAGAAAAAGAGCTCTTCCTTCTTGCGGAAGGCGGCCGAAATCTCCACGGATTAACTATCTCAAATCGGAACATGAGAAACAAGTCACGGCGCAAACGACTCGGCTTGAAACAACTTCGCGATATTCTATTCAGATTGCGACAGGATAAGAGACTGGTTTCCAACCTTTTTATGTTTTTTCGTTAAGTCCATCTGCGAGATGTCGATACCTCAAATATAGGAAAGACCCTAAGTTTAGGGGAGGGGTATTTTGAGTAATTCTAAGTCAAAGTCGACACACACAGAGCTAGATCACATCTTGAATTTTGTCGATTCCTCAAAGGGTCTTCGCGCGAAGATGAATGAGACGGGGCGAGTGCAAATTCGCCAAGATCTCGATGGCAAACTCTTTACGTTTAATTCACAAGACGTTAGTGAGGTTTTGCATAGAGCGGATTCTGAGGGGAAGCCATTTATTCAAGTTAACTTCAAGAGCGGAGCAAAGGTTCTTCTTACTGAAACGCTTGTAGGCTTTAAACCCATTGAGACAATAGGTCTTGATATGGGAAGAATCCCTAAGGTGGTTACAACTCCAGACCTTGTAAGCGTGTATGAAGCGCTTGAAGAGTCCATGGGAGCTGATAATGGCCAAGAGACAGAGGTTGAAATCCTCAAGAAAGTCTTTCTTGCGATCATTTCCGGTGGCGAAAAAGTCGGGTTCGATTTAGGCGCTGAAAGAAAGTGGTTAAACCGACTTCTTGCGTCTAAATTCAAGGCCAGCGCATAATAATAAGTTAAATCACATACTTAAATCAAAAAAACTAATAAACGAGGCCTCTGCCTCGTTTATTTATTGGGCAACTTTTAGCAACTCATTAAACTTTCGAAAAAAAGCTATTGACCTTTTTCGAGGCCTGAGCGAAAACCAGTCCCACTTCGGGGGTATAGCTCAGCTGGGAGAGCGTCTGATTTGCATTCAGAAGGCCGCAGGTTCGATCCCTGTTACCTCCACCAAGTCTTCTTTTTTAGGACGTTTGTCGAAACGACAAAAAAATAAAAAAGATTGTTGACGGGGACAAAATACAGAGTATTATCTGTTCCTCGCGCTGCTGAAAAGCAGTGAATTTTGAGTTCGCTCTTTGAAAACTGAATAGCTAGAAGAAATAGATTTTTGGGCTCTTTGAATGCTGAGTAATTAGCATTCACAATTTCAAATTAAATATATTCGAACAAACAACAGCGTAAAGCTAGTAGTTTGGTTGATACAGAA
>JBJTMR010000230.1:0-2591 GCA_046070625.1 Bdellovibrio sp.
AGCAGAGAAGGCTCTGAGCAACGAATAAACGTTGTTGGGATTGTTGATGTTGAACGTTGGATGTTTCGTCAATGATTTGACTTGCTCTAACGTGTCTTTGCGGTGGGACGTCGCTTGGGCTGTGAACCACTTGTTAATTACAACAGAGTCGTTTTTCCATTCTTCGTGGAAGTTTCCAAGAACCTTTTCGCGGTGGGCAGAATCGGAATCTGCCAAAATCAACATCGCCGTCATACGGTCTGTCATGTTTTGAGCGTTCCAGTACTGCTGACTGACGATCTCGTAAATGTCGGCATCTTCCAAATCAGCTAGATAGTGAAGCGCTTGATTTTTCAACAGGCGTTGGCCGAAAACTTTCGTGTTACGACTTTTTGGTTCCACATTGTGGTACTTGTTGTAAGTGGCAAGCAACGCCTCTTTGTTTTCACGCGCAATCGTCGTGCGAACAGCTGTGCGCGCTTTATCAAAGGCCGCAGCATCCAACAGAGGCTCTAGTTGTGCCAGGACTGCCAAACTTGGCAATTGCAACATTTTCGCCTTGAAGGCCGCATCCATCGTATTGTCTTTGATGATCGCAGACATTGCCTTGGTGTAGCGTGGGTCCACAGCGAGCTTTTCGCCGTTGCGGGCTTTTTTGATCAAGTCAGATAAAACACGGATCGCAATTTTCTGCGCCATCTCTCGACGGTTGAAAGAGTCCGTGTCTTTTTCCATCAAGAAATACAAATCATCTTCTGAGGCTTCCCAGTTCAAATTTACTGGGGCAGAGAATTCACGCAAGATCGAAAGCACAGGGCGCTCTTTAAGATTTTTAAAGACGTACGTGGTTTTTTGATCTTTCAAGTTGATGATGTGTTTGTCGTCAGAATTTTTCTCAACATTGTCACAATCTAGAGTCAACTCTTGGCCCGATTTATCCAATAGGCCGACCATCAATGGGATGTGGAATGGATCTTTGCTTGGTTGATTCGGAGTCGCAGGGCAGCTTTGTTCTAATTGCAGGTGATATTCACCCGCTTTATCATCGAAGCGCTCTTTAATGGAAACCACCGGAGTCCCAGATTGATGATACCAACGTTTGAATTGCGTAAAATCTTTACCGTTCGGCTCAGAGATCGCGGCTGCGAAATCTTCAGTTGTTACGGCTTGTCCATCATGACGCTTAAAGTATTCGTCCATTCCTTTGCGGAAACCTTTGCGGCCCACAATGGTTTGCATCATGCGGATCAGTTCAGATCCTTTTTCATAGATCGTCATCGTGAAGAAGTTATCAACAGCCATACAAGATTCTGGACGAACCGGGTGCGCGTTCGGTCCTGCGTCTTCAGCGAATTGGCCAGCGCGAAGGGCGTCCACGTCTTCGATACGTTGAACTCCACGGTCTGTCATGTCGGCAGAAAATTCTTGATCACGGAAGACGGTGAGACCTTCTTTTAAAGAAAGTTGGAACCAGTCACGCAAAGTCACGCGGTTGCCAGTCCAATTGTGGAAGTACTCATGGGCAACTACAGATTCGATGCTATGGAAGTCTGTATCTGTTGCAGAGTTCGAGTCAGCCAGGACCAGGCGAGAGTTAAAGATATTCAAACCTTTATTTTCCATGGCGCCAGCATTGAAATCATCAATCGCGACGATCATGTATTCGTTCAGGTCATACTCGCGACCGAAAGCCTCTTCATCCCATTTCATGGATTTTTTCAAAGAGTCCATCGCATGCCAGCAGCGTTCTTGTTTGCCATGGGCTGCATAGACTTCAAGATTCACTTTGCGACCAGACGATGTCGTGAACGTGTCGCGGATCGCGCCCAGGTCTCCGGCAACCAAGGCGAAAAGATAGCAAGGCTTCTTGTGTGGATCACTCCAGTAAGCTTTATGGCGGCCGTTACCGAGTTCTTCAATCTTGATGCGATCACCATTGGAAAGCAGCACGGGATATTTTGCTTTGTCGGCTTCGATAGTTACAGAGTATGAGGTCATCACATCAGGACGATCCAAGAACCAAGTGATCTTGCGGAATCCTTGCGCTTCACATTGTGTACAGAAAATGCCGTTCGATTTATACAGACCTTCAAGGGATGTATTGTTTTGCGGCTCAAGTTCCGTTTCGATTTCGAGCGTGAAATTGGCTGGAACCGTGGGGATAATCATTTCTTCTGCAGTTATTTCGTACTGTGAAGGGGACAGTGTCTGACCATTGATTTTGACACTGATCAGTTTCAAGTCTTCACCATTTAAATGGAGGGCGGCCCCAGACACCAGTTGTTTCATTTCTGATTTAGCGACAACTCGACAAAAGTCCTCATTTAGGTTGAAGTCGAGGTGAACAGAGCCTACAGAGAAAGCTGGAGCTTTATAGTCCTTGAGATAAATTTTTTCTTGTTTCATGAGGCCTCGCTTCCGATAATAAAATCCATGAGTTTGGTAATCACTTCTATCACAATAAACACCCCGCATCTACAAGACATGCTGGATTTTTATCGGCTTATTGGCTTTCAATTCCAGGCCACAAAAGTCGATAAGGGGAGCGAAGTTTATCGCGCTCTGCATGATGGAGTTGAGTTCTCGTTGTATTCAATCAAAAGTGCTCAGAA
>JBJTMR010000231.1:0-25368 GCA_046070625.1 Bdellovibrio sp.
CGGAGCTTTTGAAAGACAGCGTGAATGCCGAACTTTTGGATTTGAATATGAAAGGTGTCACCTTCCACGTTCATATTGAACAAGTGAAAGAGATGACTTCAACGGGCGTCAGCGATGTGGAATTCCAAAGTCAGACCTCCGTAAAGGACGTGAAACGTCCTTTGGCAAAGTTTGCTTCTGGCGGTGAGTTAAGCCGTATCTTGTTGTCCTTAAAGCGTGTGGTGGGTTCTAGCAATCAGCCTCGCACTTATTTGTTCGACGAAGTGGATACAGGCGTTTCTGGCGAAACCGCAGAAAAGGTCGGTCGTAAACTTAAGACCATCGGCAAAGGTCAGCAGGTCATCTGTGTCACTCACTTGCCACAAGTGGCAGCGTTTGGTGATGCACATTTCTTTATCCAGAAGTCCCCTGCCAAAGATTCTGTGGCAATGCTGGTTTCTGAACTCAAACAAAAAGATCGTGTGCAGGAAATCGCTCGTTTGATTTCGGGCGAAAAGATTTCTAAAACGTCTTTGGCTCACGCTGAACAGCTTTTGGGCGAAGCTAAGTAATATCAAAATTCAGAACTCTTATGTAACGGAGTGGTCTTAAACGGCCACTCCTTTTTTTTGACTTTAAACGGTCCCAGCTGTTTTTCAATGCCGCCTTGTTATGGACGTTTTAACATTCCATAAAAAACAGGAGGCTTTATGATTTTAGTTCTGGGAGCTACGGGGCATGTGGGCTCCAAAGTCGCATCTCAACTTCTTGCAAATGGCCACAAGGTTCGTTGTGTTGCCCGCCACTTCCCGAACAAGGCAGCTCTTGCCGGAGCTGATTTCGCTGAAGGAGACATCAACATGGTTTCCTTCCTGGCCGATGCCATGCGCGGATGCAGCGCCGCCTTTGTGATGATCCCCCAGGACACCAAATCCGAAGAACTGCGTTTTACGTCTAACAAAGTCGGTGAAGTCATTGCTGAATGTATTGAAGAAGTCGGTTTAAAAAAAGTCGTCAATCTGTCCAGCATAGGTGCCGATCTCGACAGTGGCACTGGCCCTGTTTTATCTCTTCATGACCAAGAGGAACGTCTTAATGAAATCACCCACGCCGACATCGTTCATCTGCGACCTACATTTTTCATGGAAAATCTGATTCAGGGAATTCCATCAATCACATCGATGAATCGCTTTTTCGGAATTATTCCCGAGGATGCTCCCATAGATATGATTGCGGCCCGCGATATCGCGACTCGAGCTGCCTTCTTGCTCACAAATCCAAACTTCAAATCCCACAACATCGAATACCTTTTAGGAGAACGAACACTGACGTTCCGGGAAGTGGTCCGAGTTCTCGGTCAAACGATTGGCAAGCCCACCTTGGAATATGTCGAGGTTCCCGATCAGGAAATGCGCAACTATATGATCGGAGCCGGCATGAGCCAAAATGCCGCGGATGGATTGATCGATATGAACCACCGTCTTGGCGACGGAACAATCCAGGCAACCTACCGTCGTGATAAATCCAATACAACGTCTACGTCCATTGAAGCGTTCGCGAAAACAACCTTTCTTGAGGCCTACAACAAAGCGACCGGCGCCGAAGCAGAACGCAAACGTCGCTGGGATTCAGAAGCTAGACCTTAAATAATTCTCCTTCTTCTATTCCCCTCCGCTCTTGGAGGGGAATGACACGCAGGGCGACTTGCCTTTCCCGACATGCAAAACCTACCCTAGAGATCTATGAAAAAATACGCTCTCCTTTCAATAGTGTTTCTTGGAGCCTCTTGCATGCATAAAATGTCAGTTCAACAGCCTCTTACGACCAAACTTCCTCATACTTTAGAAAAACACGGCGACGTACGTTCTGATGATTACTATTGGCTACGAGATCGCGAAAACCCCAAGGTCATCGAACACCTGAAGGCTGAAAATGCCTTCACCAGCGAAACGCTGTCTCCGGTTAAATCGTTAGAGAAAAAAATCTTCGCGGAACTGAAAGGCCGAATTAAAGAAGACGAATCCAGCGTTCCGGCAAAGATGGGGGATTACTACTATCTGGCCCGCTATGAAAAAGGACAGCAATATCCAATTTACTCCCGAAAGAAAGATTCTGTGGATGCCCCAGAGGAAATCCTTTTAGATATTCCTGAGCTTGCCAAGGGTCATAATTTTTATGAATCGTCGGGCCCTCTTATCAGTCCGAATCAACAAATTATGGCCTTTGCTGCGGATACGGTGGGTCGCCGCTTTTACACGATGTCCTTTAAGGATTTAAAGTCAGGTAAACTACTGCCGGACAAGATTGAAAATATTAACTCAAATCTAGTCTGGGCCGCCGACAACGAAACTGTTTTTTATTCTGAACAACATCCAGAAACACTGCGCACAGAAAAAGTTTATCGCTACAGTCTTAAAACTCATCAAAAAGAACTCGTCTATTTTGAAAAGGACGAAACCTTTTCTGTCTTTGTATACAAATCACTCAGTCGCAAATTTATCTATATTGGCTCGCACTCGACCTTAACCAGCGAGACTTTGTATATCCCTGTAGATAAACCCTTTGAAAAATTCAAAGTCTTCACGCCACGAGAAAAAGGTCACGAATACACGGTGACTGACGGTGGTGATAAGTTTTATGTCATTACAAATAAGAATGCGAAAAACTTCAAACTGATGACTGCGGACCTCAACCACACCGACGTCGCAAGTTGGAAAGAGCTCATCCCTCATCGTCCCGACGTGTATTTGCAAGATGCGACTGTTTTTAAGAATCACATTGCCCTTGATGAACGTCGTAACGGTTTGACTGAAATTCACTTAACGGATCGAATGGGCAAAAATTCATATTACATTCCTTTTGCAGATCAAAGCTATCTTGCGGGAACCGGTGACAACCGCGAATTTGATACTGATTGGATGCGCTTTAACTTTGAATCTATGCGCCGCCCACCATCCATCTTTGATATCGACATGAAAACCCACAATCAGGTTCTAAAAAAGACCCATGAGGTTCCCAACTACAATCCAGAGCTTTATAAAACCGAACGAATCTTTATCACTGTTCGCGACGGCACCAAGGTTCCTGTTTCCCTGCTAATGAAAAAAGACTTTCAAAAAGACGGCAAAGCTCCGATGCTTATCTATGGCTACGGATCTTATGGAGTTAACATGGACCCATGGTTTAGCTCTGATATTTTCAGTTTAATAGACCGTGGCTTCATTTACGCCAAAGCCCATATCCGCGGTGGCTCTGAAATGGGACGCGACTGGTACGACAATGGGCGAACCCAGTATAAGCTGAACACCTTTACGGACTTCATTGATTGCACCGAATACTTGGCCAAAGATGGTTACGCCTCCCCTTTCCACGTCTATGCCATGGGTGGCAGTGCTGGGGGCTTACTGATGGGCGCGATCATGAACATGCGTCCTGATCTTTACAAAGGCATTGTTGCGCAAGTTCCATTCGTCGACGTTATCACCACGATGCTGGACGAATCCATTCCTCTAACGACTGGCGAATATGACGAATGGGGAAATCCTAATGACAAAAAGGCTTACGATTATATTAAGTCCTATTCTCCGTATGACAACGTGATAGATCGCAAATATCCCAACACCCTGGTGACGACAGGCTTGCATGATTCTCAAGTACAATATTGGGAGCCCGCAAAATGGGTCGCGAAACTTCGCGATCACAACAAAGGCGATTCCGTGATCTTACTGAAAACAGATATGGAGTCAGGACACGGTGGCGCCTCCGGCCGCTTTGATGCCCTTAAAGATACCGCCACAGAATATGCGTTTATTTTATTGATTGAGCAAAAATAAAAAGAGGGAACCCCACAAAGGTTCCCTCTTTCGTTTTTAAACTCGGAAAGTTTTTACATAAGCTTTCTTAGAACGTAATGCAAAATGCCACCGTTTTTTAGGTATTCTAACTCCACGGCCGTATCGACACGGGATTTCACGTTCACGATCTCTTTGCTGCCATCTGTGCGCGTGATATGAATGTTAAGTTCCTGCTGTGGCTTCATCGTCTCGATACCTTGAATATCGATCACTTCTGTTCCATCTAACTTCAACGTCTTGCGATCCATCCCTGGCAAGAACTGCAATGGCAGTACGCCCATCCCAATCAAGTTGGAACGATGGATGCGCTCAAA
Source organism: Bdellovibrio sp. (assembly GCA_046070625.1). GTDB lineage: Bacteria > Bdellovibrionota > Bdellovibrionia > Bdellovibrionales > Bdellovibrionaceae > Bdellovibrio. Next base: position 4,148 of record JBJTMR010000231.1, read on the forward strand.
GCTTTCCGCAATAACGGCACGAATGCCCAATAACGTTGTCCCTTTTGCCGCCCAGTCACGAGATGAACCCGTGCCGTACTCTTTACCCGCAAAAACCACCAGAGGCGTGCCCTCATCTTGATATCTCATCGAGGCATCATAGATCGACATCGTTTCTTGGGTTGGAACATACTTCGTCATGCCGCCTTCTACACCTTGAAGCATTTCATTCTTAATGCGAATATTGGCAAAGGTACCACGAACCATAACTTCATCATTCCCACGACGAGAACCATAAGAATTGAAATCAACGGGTTGCACACCACGGCTGATCAAGTACTTCCCAGCTGGAGAATCTTTTTTAATGCTCCCCGCCGGCGAAATATGATCCGTCGTAATGGAATCACCCAAGATTGCCAAGACTCTGGCTTTTTTCACATCGGAAAGTTTTTTGGGTTCTTTTTGCATGCCTTCAAAGTAAGGAGGATTTTTGATGTAAGTACTGTCCTGCCAAGAATATGTCTGCGAAGGCGTCGTATTGATTTTCTTCCAATCCTCCGTCCCTTCAAAAACATTTCCATAGCGATTTTCGAACATCTTTGTTTCCACCGTGTTATTGACGATGTCATAAATTTCTTTATTCGATGGCCAGATATCCTGCAAGTAGACGGGCTTACCCTGATGATCTTCACCGATCGGATCTTTTGCGAGATCCAACTGCATGTGCCCGGCAAGAGCATAAGCCACTACCAGCATCGGGGAAGCCAAGTAGTTCGCCTTCACATGGGGATTAATTCTCCCCTCAAAATTACGATTGCCCGATAGAACAGATGCCACCACCAAGTTCCCTTTTTCAACGGCATGAGCAATAGCTTCCGGCAAAGGACCCGAGTTACCAATACATGTTGTGCAACCGTAACCCACAAGATTGAAACCCAAGTGATCTAGGTATTTTTGCAATCCTGATTTTTCTAGATAATCAGAAACGACCTGGGAACCCGGAGCCAAAGATGTCTTCACCCATGGCTTTACTTTCAAACCTTTTTCCACGGCTTTCTTTGCCACTAACCCCGCCCCCATCATCACTGATGGATTCGACGTGTTCGTGCAGCTTGTGATGGCTGCAATAACGACATCGCCATGACCCAGATGATAGTTCGTGCCTTCGACGGCATGACTATGTTTCGTTTTCGCTCCGTGCTCTGCAGGGATTTGAAAACCACTCACCAGCTGCTGAGCAAAATCCGCAGCCGCATTGTCCAATAAAACGCGATCTTGAGGACGTTTCGGCCCCGCCAGGGATGGAACGACTTCACTCATGTTTAATTTCAGAGTGTCATGGAAAATGAAATTCTCATCGTCATTCGTTCGCCATAGACCCGTTTCTTTGGCATAGGCTTCCACCAAAGCAATGGTTTCGGCGTCACGACCAGAAATTTTTAGATACTTCATCGTCTCTTCATCGATTGGGAAGAAACCGCAAGTTGCGCCGTATTCTGGAGCCATATTGGCGATCGTCGCACGATCAGCCAGGGATAGGCCCGCTAACCCGGGACCATAAAACTCCACGAATTTTCCAACGACACCTTTTTTACGCAACATTTGTGTTACGGTCAGAACAAGGTCCGTCGCAGTGGCACCTTCATTAAGCTTTCCTTCTAAACGGAAACCCACAACTTCTGGAATAAGCATGCTAAGAGGTTGCCCCAACATCACGGCTTCTGCTTCGATACCGCCGACACCCCAACCTAAAGCAGACAAACCATTTACCATGGTCGTATGAGAGTCAGTTCCCACCAACGTATCTGGGAAGGCATAAGTTCCATGATGGCCCTTAGCGTGCCAAACAGTTTTGCCAAGGTATTCTAAATTTACTTGGTGACAGATCCCTGTTCCCGGAGGAACGACCCGGAAATTATGGAAAGCTCTTTGGCCCCATTTCAAGAACACATAGCGTTCATGATTGCGCTCAAATTCCATTTTGACGTTTTCGCTAAAGGAGGTCGGTGTGGCAAATGAATCAACCATCACCGAATGGTCGATCACTAAATCAACTGGAACCAGCGGATTGATTTTTGTCGGATCTCCGCCCAAGGATCTCATCGCATCTCTCATGGCCGCTAAATCCACAACTGCGGGCACACCAGTGAAGTCCTGCATTAAGACACGCGCGGGATAAAATGAAATTTCCCGGCTTAGGGATTCTTTGCTTAGGCTTAACAGTGAATCAATATCTTCTTTGGTGACATGAACGCCATCTTCATGGCGCAAAAGATTTTCCAGCAACACTCGCAACGAATTTGGAAGTCGCTTCAAATTCGGGTGCGAGATTTTTTTCTGATTATAGATTGTGTACTCTTTGGTACCGACTTTAAGTGATTCTTTTGTTTTAAAGCTGTCTTTGGATTGTACTAACATGAGCGGATTCCTCCGCCCTTAATTCCACTCTCCTCGAAGAATATTATCAAGCCAAAATGCCCCGATCTGGGTTTTCACATCACTGACTTTTCCCGCAAGAACAAGCTTCATTAAATCTTTCGGATTTACTTCAACCACCTCAATAAATTCTCCGTGATCGAGCTTCTGCTCCATTTGCAATAGGTCCTTCGCCAAATACAAATCAATATGTTCATTGGAATAGCCAATCACCGGATGAATCGTGGTCAGAAACTTCCACTCTCTGGCTTCATAACCTGTTTCTTCGACCAGCTCTCTTTTTGCTGTATTCAGTGTTTGTTCACCGGGATCACGCTTGCCGGCAGGGAACTCCAGCATGACTTGCTTAACCGCATGACGGTATTGATGAATCATGATGACGTTTCCATTCGGCAACAACGGAATCATCATCGCAGCTCCTGGGTGCAAAATGTACTCGCGCACATAAACTTTGCCGTCGGGTGCTTGGACTTCATCTTGTTCGATTTTTAAAAAACGACCTTTATAAACTTGTTTCGAGGAAAGAGTTTTCTCTTCTAAGTGCTTCATATTTTTAGAGCATCTCACATTGCCGATCATTTGTAGATGCCAATTCATACCTAAGGCTAGGAAGCACGCTCTATTGTTCCGGGCATGTGGGATGCCCAATGACTTCTAATAATAAAAAGGCGCCAAGAAGGCGCCTTTTTATTATTTACAAGGAACTCCATCCTCTTCCATCTGACAGGTAAAATCTGTTTTCCCGTCAAAAGATTTAATCAGACCGATCCACTTTCCTTCACCATCTTTTTCCATCACCAGATAGCCATGATCCGACGGAAACACTTTGAATCCCGAAGGAATCAGCTTGCGCGTTTCTTCGTTGAAGTAATCTAAAGCTGTACCACTTTCACCCACTACCAACTGCAAAGGATGGTCTCCCTGCGCAATCTGGAAGTTGTGAATATGCCCACCAAAAACGAACTTCACTTTTTTGGGCAGCGGCATTTCTTTAACCACCAACTGCATGTTCACATTGATTGGTATTGTACCTGGTGGCCCGTTCCAGACCGGCGCCAAACCCCAGATGGGTTTGTGGGTGATCAACCACACCTCTTGCTCTGGACGAGAATTGATCGCTTGAATCATCTTGCGGTACCTGACGCGCAACTCTTTCAGCTCTGGATCTTTGGGCCCCAAGGCTTTATCAGAAAGGCTACCATTATCAAAGTTCACAACGAGAATATTCCCGATATTGGTGTAGCGAGTTTCTTGCGCTTCTACGCAAGCCTTCTCACCCAATGGAGTCAGCGTCTTACTGAAGCCTTCGTGGGCTCTGTGGCAATCTTCATGATTGCCACGTCCAAAAATAAAAGGTTTCGTTCTTAACAACGGTGCGGCCGGTCCAAAAAAATCGGCTTCCCATGGTTTATAGCCATAACCGACGAGTCCTTTATAAGGAGCGCACTTAACCGGATCCGTACAGGTCTCTCGATAGTGATAATCACCTACGTGGATCACAAGATCAGCATCTTCTTTTTCTACCGAATGCACGATACGGGAAAAGGGCCATTCTTTTTCATCGTCGCACTTTTGCAGGTAATCACCTTTAACTCGGCAACCGGTGTCTCCCATGATGACCACACGACTAAGATCTGTCGGAACCGTGATCGCATCATCATCGCGACCGACCTTGGTTGTTCCCAGTGGCAAGGACGCCTCACACACATAGGCCGTATCAAACTTTTCGAGATTCATCTGCACACGCAAAGGAATCGCGCCTTGATAGGTCTGAATCTCCGGACACTTTTTTATTTCTTTCGTGTGCAACGTGCGCACAAAGGAAGTTTCGGAGTCTGCTAAGCCGACATACGTCACGGGCTTACTGGCGCAGGCGCTTAATACCGCGCCCGCTGCAAAAATAAGAACATTCGAACGCATCACTAATTCCCTTCAACTTTTGTCTTGGCCTTTTGTTGACTCAACTCAAGTTGGCAAACTTTAATTTTAGTTTCGTATTCATCTTGGCGACTGATCAAAGTCGCTTTGTAACCGCGGTATCTTTCGATACGATCACGCAGACCTTCTTCAGTCACACCGACGATTGATTTTTTATTTTCCACACCGATTTTAGAAAAATCTTCTTCAGACGTGATGTATTGACGGGACTCGGTCCAACGGACTTTACCGTCGCCACCATTCCCGACTTCACCCAAAGCGATTCGACAATCGCGCAGCACTCCGTACAGACCGCGGTTATCCAAATAACGAGGCCCACCAAAAACTTTGGCTTCAAGGTCATAAACTTCGTTTTCCAAAGTGCGAAGTTCTTCATTCATCTGCACTTTGCGCTGATAAACCATGTCGCCATCTTTAACACCGATAGCCGCACCACCTACAGGCGTAGATGTCTCCAAAGTCGTATCAATTTTTTCAGCTTTATTTCTATTCGAAGCACAAGAAACCAACGATAGGCCTAGGGCCGCAATCAACAGCAAACGCATAAAGACTCCTCCAACATAGAGAAAGCCTAGGACTGATCCGATTTTCGGTCAAACCACCAAAAGGTGCCTGCCACTTTTTTTGCGGAACATTGAGTCGCAAAAAAAGTGGCAGGCACCTTTTAGGAGATGGTGACCCAGTCGCATTGGCCGTCTTTGATGCGGAAGATGCGGACGTGATCTTCAAACCAGGAGCCTAGATTGATGGAGCGAACGGCATGTCCATTGGCTTGAACCATGCTGTCGTCAAAAACGTGCATGTGCCCTGAAATGATCACATCAAAGGGTTTTTCATTGTAAGCGCGTTCTGCATGGCCGCGAATCATTGTAATCAACTGTTCTTCATTGCGCGTGCGATAAGCCCCCGTGCGAACGCGGCTTTTTTTGCTGGCGCGATTTCCAACATAAGACCAAAAACGACCTGGCAAAATATCCTTCAAAGGCTTTATAAAAGGATGGCGAATCAACGCGCGATATTTCAAGTACTTGATGTCATTTAGATTGATCAAATCCCCATGCTCCACTCTGACTTTCAATCCATCCAGAGTGTAGTACTGAGCTTCGACAAAGACTTCCACACCTAACTTTTTCTGAAAGTAACCTTCGATGTGAACGTCGTGATTACCTTCAATATAGGTGATCCGTGCACCCGCTTGGCGTAAATCTTTTAATGCCCTCATCAGATCCGGAAACTGATCTGCGAAAAACTGTGAATCACCGATCCACAAATCAAAGATATCTCCGAGTAAAAAGAGGTGATTTTGACTTGGGTTCTTCTGCAACAAAGAACGCAAAAAGCGCAACAGGATTTGCCCATTGCGCTCTTCAGCGGATTTCAAGTGAATGTCGGATAAAAACCAGGCTTCCACTAGTCTTGTTTCAAGTCAAAACCCTGTTTCTTGCGGATGAAAGCAGGAACTTCCAAGTTCTGAGAAGAGAATGGAGAGCTTAGTACTTCGCGAGCCATACGACGAGCCTCTTCAAGAGACTGTTGTTCATGGTCCACGTTCATCGACAATTGCTCAGGGTTGTTGTGACGATTTTTCAAGTCTTGGCTTTCTTTGAAAGCACGAGCTTTTGCCAACAACAAATCACGAGGAGAAACACCTGTTTCAACTTGTGGTTGAATTGGTACAGCGACCTCTTGTTGTGCTTGCATAGGCATTTGTGGCGCCATATTTTGAGCTGCTTGTTGAGCAACCTGTGGCGTCACAGCTTCTACTGGAGGAATTACAACCGTCTCAGTTACCTGGGGTACCACCGAAGTGACCGGAACTTCAGTTACCTGTTGTTGGTAAGTGTAGTTCATCACTTGGGACTGAACTGCCGCGATTGGCGGAAGTTCTTGCGCAGGTGCTTGTGGCATGACCGGCATTGCTGGCATCACAGGCATTTGTGGCATTTGGAACTGAGGCATCTGCGGCATAGTAGGCATTTGTGGCATTTGCGCCATCTGAGGCATTTGCATACCCATACCCATGTTGTTCATGCCCATATTGTTCATTCCAAATTGCGCTGCATTTTGATTCAAAAAGTTTTGCATTTGGTTAACTTGAGCCATGTCGTTAACAAGTTTAACGTCATGAGAATCAAACCCAGTTGCAATGACAGTGACGCGAACTTCTTCACCCATAGATTCATCAATAACCGCACCGAAGATGATTTCTGCATCTTCATGAGCTGCTTCAGTGATCAATGTAGTCGCCTCATTCACTTCATATAGAGACAACTCAGAACCACCCGTGATGTTCACGATGATACCAGTTGCGCCATCAATTTTTACGTTCTCAAGAAGCGGAGATGAGATCGCTGCTGTAGCGGCTTCAACTGCGCGGTTTTCACCTTTTGCAGAACCCGTCCCCATGATCGCGATACCTTTAGAAGACATAACTGTACGAATGTCAGCAAAGTCCAAGTTGATCAAACCACGGATGTTGATCAAATCAGAGATACCTTTAACCGCTTGAAGAAGAACTTCGTCTGCTTTTTTGAAAGTATCCAACAAAGGAGTTTTTTCAGCAGCGATTGTCAAAAGTTTTTGATTCGGGATCACGATCAACGTATCCACGTTTTCTTTCAACTCTTGAAGACCCGCTTCAGCGTGCTTGCTGCGTTTTTTACCTTCAAACATGAATGGCTTCGTAACGACACCGATAGTAAGCGCACCCAACTCGCGAGCGATTTTCGCTACAACCGGTGCACCACCAGTCCCCGTACCACCGCCCATACCAGCAGTGACGAAGACCATGTCAGAACCTTCTAATTTTTCTACGATTTCATTGTAAGATTCAATCGCGGCACGGCGGCCTACATCTGGATTTGCACCGGCACCAAGACCTTTAGTCAAATCAAGACCCAATTGAATTTTGTTAGAAGCTTTGTTGGCATTCAAAGCTTGGATATCTGTGTTGGCAACGATGAACTCCACGCCGCTCATTTCTGAAGCGATCATTGTCGTCACCGCATTGCTTCCGCCACCGCCTACGCCGACAACTTTAATATTTGCACCGATATTGATATTCTCTTCCAACTCAAACATATATCCCTCCCCGAAAGAAATTATTCCAGAGGCCTCCAGCCCCCACCCGAGTAAAACTTAAAAACTAAAATACTTTTTCGAACATTTCCTTAAGACGCTTCGTAAGTCCGTTTAAAGACTCTCCGATATTGATCTCAAGGTCTTGCGCATTCTGGCCAGCCAACAAATCTTTTCTTTGTGACAAACCATACTGCAAAAGTCCTACTGCTGCGGAGAACTCACCTGACTTCACCACATCTGTAAGACCACCGATTTCACGAGGCGCACCTCTGCGAACCGGAATATCAAAAATAAACTCACCCATTTCAATAAGGCCATCCAACTGACTTGCGCCACCTGTTAGCACGATGCCCGAACCTAACATTGGCATTACACCGCTCATGCGGATGTCATTGGCAATTAGATTCAAAGTCTCTTCAGCACGAGCTTCTATAATATCCGCAAGATCCTTACGAGGAATCATGCGAGCCTTACGACCACCCACGCCTTCAACTTCAACAGTTTCGTTATCGTTAACCATTGAAGCCATTGCACAACCGTGTTTTTTCTTAAGATCTTCAGCCGCGAATTGCGGAGTACGAAGACCCACAGCCACGTCGTGAGTAAAGTGCGAACCACCCACTGGGATGATTGAAGAATGCGCCACACTGCCATTTACGAAGTACAAAGCATTGCATGTCCCGCCGCCCATATCGACAACGACAACACCCAAGCTTTTTTCATCATTAGAGATCACTGCTGTGGAAGAAGCCAATTGGCTCAATACCAAACCAGCAATTTTCAAACCCGCTTTTTCAACACACTTAACAGTGTTGCTGATCGCTGTTTGACTGCCCGTTACGATGTGCACTTGTGCTTCAAGACGAACACCCGACATACCCACTGGATCAGTGATACCGTCTTGGCCGTCTACTTTGAATTCTCTTGGAAGGATATGCAGAACAGTGCGATCTGTTGGAACTGCGACAGCTTTCGCTGCCTCAATCACGCGGTCGATTTCAGAAGTGGTCACTTCGCGATTCTTGATCGCCACCATCCCCTTTGAATCGAAAGAGGAAATATGCGTACCAGACACCCCGACCCAAACTTCGGATACGGTGTAACCTGACATCAATTCTGCTTCTTCTTTTGCTTTTTTAATGGAATCAGTGGTCGCTTCAATATTGACGACAACACCTTGGCGGATGCCCGTATTTGGAGCTGTACCAACTCCCGCAACTTCGATTTTTCCCTCTGGATTGACTGTTCCGATAACGAAACAAACTTTGGTAGAACCAATATCTAAACCAGCCAATACCGGAGCTTTCGGTTTTGTGTTACTCATCCCTAAGTCCTCACGGATACCCATGTGACCTTTAGATAACGCTTATGTTAGATAAAATCTAAGATAAACCTATCTACAGCCCCACCCGGGTGCATGTTTGGGAAGGCCAAGAATAAATTCATTTTATTCGATTGGGTCGAACCTAGGCTCGACTTTAGATGGTCTTCCAGACTTAAGCTTAGGGATCCTTACGCAACCTGACAAGGACTTTCTTTGACAGATTCGCATCTATGACGCGCGCGTCAAATTGGCGATTCTCGAGATAATCAACGACCTTACTAACACGATTTGCTTTCAACGCAACTTGATCATCACCGATTTTCACTTGCACACCGGTCTTGATCATCGTCATCCAAAAACCTTCTTTACCGTCGTAACGAATTTCAGAAATTGTTTTTCGACTGAAGCTTCCTTCAGCAGGAATTTGTTCAATCACGTCCACCGCTTTTTTTCTAAGCTCATTCTTGTTCGCAAAACTATCACCCTGAAGAATCGCTACGTCTGGCGCTTGCTTCGCTTCCACTGGAGCTAAGAAAGAACCGTCTTTGATGATAGGCATAAGCTTACCCGCTTTTGCCATGTAAAGAAGTTTCACTTCGTAAGGGACAATTTTCAGAGACAATGTCGCAGGCCATGAGCGAGAGATCATTGCTCTCTCAATCCAGTCACAATCTTTGGCTTCTTTAGAGATCGCCTTCAATTTGATACTCCAAAGAGAAGTCCCTTTGTACTTTGCCAAAGCAGCTTCAAGTTCATCAACGTTCGGCTTTAAAAATTGCTCTTGACCAGAAATGGGATTTTCTAAAACGACTTCGATTTTCTGAATATTGAAAAAGCCATTTTCGTTCAGATAAAAAAGTGTTCCCGCAAGCACTGCAGGAATAACGACGAAACCAAAAAAAAGTTTCAAAACTAATTTCTTCACGACAAAAATACTCCACAACCAGAGATCATCTGACTAAAGCCTACCAATAAAGACACCAGGTATGTACTAGTCAGCGCAACGACCTTCAAAACCACGACCTAGGGGCAGTGAAAAAAACAAATAAAAAACCGGGTTTAATCCCGGCTTTTTGTTTAAAACTAAATTTTCTCAAGAACATCAAGTCCGAGCTTCCACCCATCACCCGCACCGAGTGTGATGAATACATCTCCATCTTTCAAAAGCGAAATGATCTTTTGCGATGCTTTTTCGTCGCGCAGGAAATAATGGGCATTTTTATGCTTCATTTCTTGCGCAAGCTTTTCGCTGGTAACCCCTGGGATCGGAGCTTCCCCTGCTGGATAAATATCCGTCAGCAAGACTTGATCTGCTTCCATAAACGCCGTGGTAAAGTCGTGCCAGCAGTGCTGAGTCCGACTGTAGCGATGCGGCTGAAAGAAAACCACCAGGCGATTCGTCGGATATTTTTCACGAAAAGCCTGCAAAACTGCGCGGACCTCCGTGGGATGATGCCCGTAATCGTCGTAAATCTTGATGCCGTGCTTTTCACCTTTAAAGTGGAATCGACGATCCACACCTTCAAAGCGCTGCAAACCAGCGGCACAAATATCGAATGGAATACCTGCCGCCATGCCCGAACAAATTGCTGCCACCGCATTAAGGGCATTGTGGCGACCAGGAACCTTCAATTGAAACTTACCGACTAAATGACGAGTCCCTAACAAACGATCACTACGATACAAAGAATAGCTTCCTTGTTCGCCGACAATAACTAGGTCGTTCCGTTCTTCAAAACCATAATACAAAATACGCTTTGGAAAGTTCTCAAAGATTTGACGAACAATCGGATCATCACCGCAAGCAATCACTTTCCCATAAAATGGAACTTTCAAGGCAAAGTCATAGAAGCTTTTTTGTAAGTTCTCAAAAGTCTTGTAGTGATCTAAATGATCAGAGTCGATATTTGTGATGATGGCAATTTCTGGGGAAAGCTTATTAAAGCTCCCGTCAGATTCATCAGCCTCAGCCACCAACCAATCACCAGTTCCCAAAAGAGCTGTTGATTTGATCAATTCAAAACGCCCACCCACCACAATCGTTGGGCTCAATTTTCCTTCAAGGAAAATGGCTGAAGTCATCGATGTTGTCGTCGTTTTACCGTGAGTCCCCGCCACTGCGATACCACGCTTGATGCGCATGATTTCCGCCAAAGCTTCAGCTCTGGGAATCAAGGGAATTTGGCGCGCACGAGCTTCAGAAATTTCAGGATTCCCATACTGAATCGCACTGGAATAAACCACCACGTCAGCATCGCCCACATTGGAAGCGTTGTGACCTTTATAGACTTTTACGCCCATTTCCTTAAGACGCTCGGTATTGGTATTTTCGGCAAGGTCACTTCCCGTTACCTGCGCGCCAATATTATGCAAAAGCTCCGCAAGGCCGCACATACCGATGCCGCCCACACCTACGAAGTGAAATTTAGCGTGTTGAAGTTTCATTGCAAGATTTCCTTTGCGATGGTTGTCGCCGCTTGAGGAATATAAAGACCTTTTATATTCCGAACCATCTCCTCGCGCAAAGCTTTATCTTGTCTTAAGGATTGAACTTCTGAAATCAATCTTTCAGGGCTTAAATCCTTCTGCAAAATCATGCGTCCAGCATTTCGACCGACGAGGCTTTCCGCATTCTTCTGCTGGTGATCATCCGCAGCAGGAAGTGGCACAATAACAGGAATTATACCAAATGCTGCCGCCTCTGCAATGGAACTGGCCCCGCCACGACAAACAATAATATCTGCCCATTTGTAGTATTTCGGCATATCGAAAATATATTCATGAAACTCTACCTCGCAGGGAGGATTCTTGTACTTTTCAGAGACGATAGGATAGTCCGCGGCACCCAATTGATGCACAACGGACAGCCCCTGAACCCAATCACCGCCTTTTAAGATCGCATCACTCAGGCAGTTATTGATAACTCTGGACCCTTGACTGCCACCGAACGCCAAAAGACGAAATTTTTCGTCTTTATGGGATTCATGTATAGCACTTTCGATCTCCTGGCGAACCGGCATCCCGGCCTCCACGATATCTTTGTTTTTCAGATACTTTTTGGCTTCACCGAAAACGACAAAACATTTATCGACAAAACGAGCCAACAGGCGATTGGCCATTCCGGGCATGGCGTTGGGCTCCCAAATCGCGGTATTAAAGCCGACAATACTGGCTGCTAAAACAAACGGCCCCGAAGCATAACCGCCTACGCCAATGACATAGATAGGCTTCAACTGCATCAGCAAGCGCCATGATTGCCAAATGCCTATTGGCATGCGCAAGATGGTTTTGATTTTTTGCAGTTTGCTTTTAACGTTCAGTTGACCTGATTCGATCAAATGGAGCGGAAAGCCTTCGCGAGGAACAATCTTACTTTCCATTCCGCGAGCGGTGCCGACAAAGTGGACTTCGACAGAAGGATCCAATTTTTGAACGGCACGGGCAATAGCGATTCCGGGATAAATATGGCCACCAGTGCCCCCCCCAGCAATCACAACTGTTTTTTTAGCACTCATGAGTTTTTCACTTTCGATGATGTCCAACGAGAAGTACCAAAGCGGCGAGAAAATTTATCTTCTTCGAAGGAGTTTTCAATGTTCAGAATCAATCCGAACATAAAGCATAACGCCACCAAAGAACTACCACCATAACTTAAGAATGGCAAAGTCAGACCTTTTGTTGGCAGAAGCCCCATAACCACACCCGCATTAATGAAAACGCTCAATCCAAATGTGACAGAGAGTCCCAACGCAAGGGCGCGCTTAAATGGCTCCTCGGCCTTCACCGCAATTTGAATTCCGCGGAAAACGACAAAACCATAAAGAGCCAAAATTGCTACGAACCCAACAAAACCCATTTCTTCACCGAAAACTGCCAAGGTAAAATCCGTATGCGCTTCCGGCAGGAAAAATAGTTTTCCTTGGCCTTGTCCAAGCCCTACTCCGGTCAATCCCCCCGAGTGGAAACTCAACATACTTTGAATAACTTGAAATCCTTTTTGTGCAGGATCCGACCAGGGATCCAAGAAAGCCAAAACGCGGGCGCGGCGGTAAGGCACCAACATCACCAGAAAGTAAAAAGCTGGAAGCAACACAGTCAACGCACCGACGATGTATTTCCATTGCAAACCAAAAGCGAACAACAAAGATACAGCCACCATCATGATGATCGCAAAGCTTCCGAAGTCAGGCTGACGTAACAACAACAACAAAGGAACAATCAGAGCCAACACAAGCCAGTACCACTTAACTTGCCCAAGAAAATTATCACGACGACAAAGCAAACTTGCAAACCAAGCAGAGAAAGCAATTTTCAATAACTCTCCCGGTTCGAAGCGAATGCCAAATGGCAATTGAATCCAACGAATTGCCCCACCAACCCGAACTCCCAAACCAGGAATAAAGGTCGCTAACACGCCAAGAGCGGCTACAAACCACAAAGTCCATCCGTATTTTTCAATATAGCGAAGCGGGATGTGAATGGTTCCCACCAAAACACACACGGCAATCAGAGCAAAAATTAATTGGCGCTTAAAAAAGAAAAGACCGTCTCCATAAGATTCGGTCGCAAAAATAAAACTGGATGAATAAACTTGAACCAGCCCAATACCCAAAAGAGTGATGATGGCTAAAAACAAGCTGCTGGATAAATATCTCAACATAGTGGACTCCTGACCTTTAGTTTAATCAGAAGTCCTTTTTATCGTCTAGGACCCGAGGAAAGACTAGACCCACGGTAATCCTGACAAATCTATTCAGCTGGTACGACTTCCTCGCCAGCGTCATCTTTAACTGGAGCTGCTGCGGGCTTTGCCTTGACCGGTGCTGGGGATGCTTTAGTCATCGGAGCAGCAGCGGAATAACCACCACGGCCTGCCATTGCACAACAATAAACGACGCCCTGCTGATCAGAGGAGTTTTTGTAGTTCGTGATAGTAAAAGGACGGTTGGAATCACAACGACGCGCCATAGACATGCTCAGTTCAACATCAAGATCAGGATGAACATCGCCGCTAACAAATTCACAGAACATTCCCGAAGAAGACGCCAGTTTCTCGCGCTGTTCTTGGCGTGCTTTGAATGTACCCGAAGCACAGGCAGAAAGAAGTAATGCTGAAGACAAAGAAACAACGAGGAAACGAATCACAAAGCCCTCCTAGCTTAATGAAAAAAAAGGCTCTCTTTCGAGAGCCTTGATAAATCAGTGAAATTTTCTCACGATCTCTTTGAAATAATCGCCGCGTTCTTCAAAACTGTCAAACATGTCAAAACTTGAACAGCCCGGAGACAACAGAACAACATCCCCAATTCTCGACTTTTGATAAGCGATCAAAACCGCCTCCTCAAACGTACCGATCAAGAACGTCTCAGAGAAGTCACCAAGGTCGCGATTAATGCGTTCTTTTGCTTCCCCGACCAAGATCAAGGTTTTCACCTTGCGTTTCACTGAAGCGCGAAGAGGTTCGTAATTCAAGTTGGTATCTTTACCACCCGCAATCAAGATGACATTTTCGTCGAAAGTATCCAACGCACGCAATACCGCATGAACGTTTGTGGCTTTAGAGTCATTGTAGAACATCACTCCGCCCACTTTGCGAACGTACTCAATACGGTGCGGAAGAGCTGCGAACGTTTCGATCACCTTTTGAACAGCTTCACGAGTTGCGCCGTGTTCACGAGATGCCAAAATCGCCGCCATGATATTTTCCACGGAATGTTTACCGCGCATTTTCATGTTTTTGATGTTGAACGTTTCAATTTCAGGACCTGTGCGCACACGAATCTCGTCACCGATATTTACGGCACCACCGATGTTCATGATTTGCGGCTCCAAAGCCGGCTTACGAGAGAAGTAGAAAATACGACCGCGTTGAACCGCTGGATCGCGTGCCAACTCAACAACCGCATTGTCATCTGCATTCAAAATGCTAGTTGTGGCTTGGTTTGTGTTTTTGAAGATACGGCGTTTTGCGTTCACGTATTCTTCCATAGAGCGATAACGATCCAAGTGATTTTCAGCCAAGTTCGTGAACACCACGTTGCCTGGATTGAACGTATCACAATGCTCCAGCATGAAGCTTGAAACTTCTGCGATCACAACTTGAGCTCTTTCTTCAGAGCGCAAATAGTCTACCAATGGCTTATCATTCGCGCCACCCACCCAAGTTTTTACTCCGGATGTTGTCAAAATGGCTTCAGTGATGCGTGCCACTGTCGTTTTACCATTCGTCCCTGTGATACCAATCACGGGTTCTTTGATAAAGCCTGCAGAGAACTCGAACTCCCCTGTGATTTTGATTCCTTGAGATCTGGCATAATCAAAGATCTTAAGGTTAGAAGGAACACCCGGAGACAAGATGACAAGATCTTGCGCAATGAATGTTTTCGGGCTGTGTCCGCCCAACTCAAACTTAATTGGCAATTCGCCAAGCTGTTCAAGTTGCGTAGAAAGTTCTGGTTTTGATTTGTGATCGGTCACGGTGACTTGCGCCCCGTGCTTCGTCAAAAAGTGCGCAAGAGATGCACCCGTCTTACCAAGACCAACTACCAAGATTCTTTTATCTTTTAATTCACTAAACTCTTTGTACATGTACTTACCTCAATTTCAGGGTCGCTAAACTTAAAACAGCCAATAAAATAGAAATGATCCAGAAACGAACAATGATTTTCGTCTCTGTAAGGCCCGCCAATTCAAAGTGATGATGAATCGGTGCCATTTTAAAAACTCGCTTCCCTGTGAGTTTAAAAGAAATAACCTGTGTGATGACGGAGAGAGCTTCAACCACGAACACCCCGCCCAGAATAACCATTAACAATTCATTTTGCGTGATCACGGCCATAGAGCCTAAGAATCCACCCAATGATAAAGATCCCACGTCACCCATGAACACTTGCGCGGGATAAGCGTTGAACCACAAAAAGCCCATACCGGCTGCCACAATGGTTGCAGCCACTGGAGTTAACTCCCCGGCGCCAACCACATGCGGAATTTGCAAGTAAGTCGCAATCGAGTAGTGACCTGTTACGTAAGCAAACAACCCCAAGGTCGCTGCCGAAATCATCACTGGTACAATCGCCAAACCATCTAAGCCGTCCGTCAAGTTTACGGCATTCGCAGTACCGACCACAACCAAAGCGGCAAAGATGATATAGAAGTAACCCAAGTTGAATGAAATTGCTTTTGCGAATGGAATATAAACTATCGTTCCTAAATCGTGGAAATGAACCAAGTAGGCAACAACCGCACCACTGATCAAGAACTCCCCTGCCAAACGAATTTTTCCAGAAAGGCCCTTGGAGTTTTTCTTGCTGACCTTCAGCCAATCGTCAACATAACCGATCATGCCGAAACCCCAAGTGATGATCAACACAGCCCATACCAATGGGTTTGTCATATCCACCCACAGTAAACAAGGGATCAATGTTGATAACAAAATCAACCCGCCACCCATTGTTGGTGTTCCGGCTTTTTTCTTATGAGATTGAGGACCGTCATCGCGGATCGCTTGACCGAAATGCTTTATTTGCAAACGTTTGATGAAGTAAGGACCCCACATCCAGCAAAGCAAAAATGAGGTAAAGAAGGCAATGAACGTACGGACGGTAATATAACGAAAGACATTCAATGGGGAAAAATGGTCTGCCATTGAATAAAGCCATTGATAAAGCATGTTGAGCGATTCCCCTATATCCGTGGAAAATTTAAAATCACTTGGAACTTTAAGGGTTTAGCACAATCGCCGAGTTAATTGCAATGGTAAACTTTTAAACCATTGAAATCATTGACTTATTTAAAATAAAAACGCCAGAACTTACATCGTGGCGTTCCTAATTCTCAATCCAAGCGGAGTGCCTAAAAACATTTTCCAAAGGCGGGTACGCCACACTCCTCAAGTGGGATTAACTTTGACACCGTAAGATTCAATTGGTTTTCCTACTGACAAACTTGAAGGAGAGCTGCTCATCTATGGCGTGCGCCCCAAGCTGATACATTCTGAAAAAACGAGTTGTAAACTGATTGATCACTGAAAACTCCATACACAGACAAACGTTCCTGTGTCGTTGAAATCTCTCAGGAATTATCAGGAGTAATTGAGTATAAAAATTGCACTCTCATTTATTACGTTGTTGGGGGACTGTATGAGATTGAAACGAGTTCTTGTATTTAGCATTTTAGCTGGAGTCTGCATTAGTTCATTTCAGAACTGCGCAAAGAATGATGTCGCTTTTGAAGAACTCAGCGCACAGAAGGCAAGCGGCACAGAGTCAAGCCCTCCGACTTCCGACGGAGGAAGTGTTGGCGGCAACATCCCCACAACAAGCGCCAATCCTAAAATGGAATTTAAAATTTTGTCTTGTGCTGCCAAATCGTTGTGCGTAGCCTCCGTTCGCTTATTTCCTGCAAGTCCAGTGAAAGTCACTGGCAACTGGAACACGGCAGACCAAGCCTATCTTTCTGGCAATGGTACAATCGCCAAACCGAATGTTGACTATATACCAACTAACGGAAGTTTAACCTTCGAAGCAAATGATTCGTCTTGGAAAGAACTCAAAGTTCAAAGCATTTCCAATGCAACAATTCAAATCCCATTCTTAATTTCGAACTGTCAAGAAGGAGGACAGTCTGTGGACTGCGGCAAATTTAGATAGTCATCTTCGGTTCACAGATTGAAAATCGTTCTTTGCCGGGGGGCAAAATGAAGAATGTAAAATTAATTAAAGCAATTGCGGTGACAGCGGGCTCGGGAATTTTAGCAGTAAGTTTTCAAAACTGTTCAGGAGGATTTTCAACTATTGATCCAGTTGAAAAGGCCGCGCTTTTGTCATCCATGAATGTTCTCGCATCAAAAAGTCCAAATAGTGATATTTCCGGAGTAATTCCCGTTGCCGGAGCTGGTTCAACGGGTTCCAACATCCCTGTCGTCGGTGGTGGCGGTTCTACTGGTTCTAATATCCCCGTTGCAGGTGGTGGCGGCCCTACTGGTTCCAATATCCCCGTTGCAGGTGGTGGTGGCTCTACTGGTTCTAACACCCCTGTTACAGGTGGTGGCGGCTCTACTGGTTCCAATATTCCCGTTGCAGGTGGCGGTGGCTCTACTGGTTCTAACATCCCCGTTGCCAACCCGGATGGTTTTACTGTGAATTTTGTCTGTTCGTCAGAAAAAGGTGATAAAACCGCGAGTCTTCTTCTGGCGAAGAGTGTTTATTACCGAATTCTAGATTTGAAAACCCGCAAGGTTGTTTATGAGCCGAAGGTAGATATTCTTCCGGACATTCTTAATAACAAGACATTCAAAACTCCGCAGCAGTTCTTTGCTGCTAATAGCTATGAGTTGCAAGTGTATGACGAAAAGCAGGTCTCTTTGCTCAGCAGTGACTTACGAAATATCATCAGAGCTGGAGCACATGTTGACCTAATTTACGATGGAAATCCAAATTTTCGTACCGTCGGCGGACGCCAGGTGATCGGTGACAGTTCAAAATGTGACCAGAAAGCCAGTCCTTTAGTTGTTTCTTTGGGAACTGACGTGAAGGTAATCGAACTCTCTTCACCAACCCGCGGTATTTTATTTGATATTTTAGGGCAAAGATCTTTACCGCAGGCCTATACGCCAAAGCGTATTTCTTGGTTCAAGAAAACTCCGGGCAGTTATTATTTCGTAACATTGCCAGATCGTTCAGGCGAAGTTCACGGCATTGATCAAATGTTTGGCGATAACACAATGGGGCCAGACAGAAAGTTTGCCGCTAACGGATACAAGGCCTTGGAAAAATACGATGATAATCATGACGGCCTGATCACAAAAGAAGACAAAATCTTTGAAGATCTTCGTCTATGGCACGATACGAACCTCGATGGCGTAGGCTCTCGTGATGAATTGTTTTCGCTGAATGAAATGAATGTGATCTCTATAGATTTGAATTACGACGACAAATACGCTGAGGCAGATATCTATGGAAATGAGACTCGAATGAAGTCCGTGGTTAAAACCGGAGACGGGAAACTTCATTTGATCTTTGACTTGTGGTTTCGCTATCTAAATAAATAACCGTCGGCAAACTCAAGAGACAAGCTGGAAGCCTATCCTTCGTCGTCGAGATAGGCTTTCAATTCTTGCATGTGATACTTCCAACCTAATTGGAAGTCTTTGATATTTTTTGCACGAGTTTTTTCCGGTAAAGTATCCCAACCCGTTTGGGTAACTGTCAGAGAGCGGGTTTTACCCTTATTTTCGATCGTGTAAGTGCACTGAGTGATCGCGTTGGCGTCCCAGCTTTTTTCTTTCCACGTAAATGTAATGGATTTATTTAGATCAAGCGACAGAACTTTGCCGGAAGCAAGTTGCTCATTTCCGGCATCGTCTTCCCATGTTTCGCGGAATTTTCCACCGACTTTGGGCTCTAGAACGACTTCGTCGCTCCACCAATTTTCAAGATCGTCAGGGTCGGTCAAAGCCCGCCAAATTTCTTCGACGGTAGCTTTGACTGTGATTGAAAACTCTACGTTTTCTTTATCAACTGCGGATGCTTTTTTATCCGGAATGAACTTCGACCCTGTCATAAATCTTTCTTAGAACAAGTTGATGTTTGCGGACAACGCTACGTTTGTTCTATCAGCACGAATATCTTTCGGAGTGAACTGTACGTTCGGGTACAAGTAGATATCACGAGTGATAGAAATACCTGTTCCAACTGATTGGTACGGTTCGATTTGAATGTATCTGTCGTTTACTTCGTATTTGTAGAATTGGAAGTATCCAAATACCGTTCTGAATGAAAGTGTATCGTTGAACGAATACTGAAGGAACGGGAACAAGCCCACGTTGATATCGCTGCGAGAATATTTACCTCTAGCGATCAAAGATTTCCAACGAGCATCAGTTACATCACCAGAGTAAAGTGTCTTACCACCAGAAACGCTTACGCCACCGTTCCATTTAGAAGTACCGAAGTTAGCAAGAACTGTTTGGCTAAAGCTGACAGAACCAAGCAATGATCTTTTTGCAGAGTCAGAATCAGTGTAATGGCTGTAGGTCACGCTGGAAATCATTTGAGAGCCCAACGCTTTATAACCACGGCTCCAACCGATGTATGGAGTCGAGATCTCATAACGAGGAAGTGTTTCGTCGTTAGCGCCATCACGTTTATCGATTGCTGGCTTCGTAATATCACCATGCAAAGGATCGTTGATTGCCAAACCAGTACCAAAGCTGATGCTGTCACGATCGCCAACACGAACGTTTACGCCCACGTCGCCAGATAGATAAGCCATTGCTTCATCAGTAGAAGAAGTACGGTAAGCTGGACGAACAGAAGAAAGAGGTTCTTGTACGGAACCACCAGAATAGGAAAGGCTTGATTTGAAAGACCAACGAGATTTAGAACCCAAAGTTGCTCTCATACGAGCGTCTGTGATTTCTTCGTCGATATCTTTCAACTTTTCAGTTGGTTTTTTAAGATCGTCAATTTTAGACGTTGATGTATTTGCAGCTTTATTCAAGCTTGCACTGCTCGATTGAGCGAAAACAGATCCCGCAGACAAAGTCAGAGCCGCGGCGATGACAAAAGATGTTTTGTTCTTCATTTTTTCCCCTTAGTTATTTCTGAGAGAAATATAGGGAATTCCCCTCTATTTCTCCAGTCGCATTACCTCATATTGAATTAAATTCTTGCTGTCAAAAGAATCAACGTTCTGTGAGGCACCAAAGAGCTTAACTTTTGTAAACTTATAACTAAGTTTTCTCCGAAAAATCCAAGGGTTCGCATGGAAAAACGAAGCGTTCTAATCTGGTGCCACGTGATGCTTTCACGACAGCAATATCTCCACTCTTCAAAAAGCCTGCCAAGTCTTTTCCCGCAGAATCGGTGAAATCTTTTTGAATAAGTGACTGTTGAGAAAACCCAGATTTATTTAAACCATTTGTGAAAGAATCTGCGTCATCACCGATGAAATAGACCTTATCGAAGCCCGCAGAGCCAACTCTTTGACCTAATTCTTCGTGCAGCTGCGGAGAAGCCGGCCCCATCTCGCGCATTTGACCGAAGACACCCACTTTGCGACCCGCAACAGAAAGTAACTTTACGTTATCAATAAGCGCCTTCATGCTGTCTGGATTGGCATTATAGGCATCAAAAATCATCTGGGCACCGGACTTCAAATGCACCAGCTGGTTACGTCCCCAGTTCGTTTTGCACTCAGGAAGCCCTGCCCAGATTTGCTCCGGTGTCATTCCGACACCTAAACCCAAGGCCGCCGCTGCCATGATATTAGTTAAGTTTTGCGAACCAAATACCTGAACTCGAGCTGCACCACTGACGCCGGCAATCGTGCCCTTTAAAGACAACTCCGTCATATTCATGGCACTGATCATCAAATGCACATCGGCGCGAGGATCTTCTGAGGAAAATGTCAGAACTTTACCTTGCGGGAATTTTTCTTTCCCGCGCACGTACATATTGTGAGT
>JBJTMR010000232.1:0-17409 GCA_046070625.1 Bdellovibrio sp.
GTTGTAATACATATTTTGCTTGAAGCCAGAGGGGTTCGATGCGCACGCATCATAGATTTGATGATATGAAGGGCGCATTCTTTGCAGATCATTGCCATCGTTGGCAAAGGCGGAGGAGCCTAGAATGAATACAGTGCTGACGAGTAGACATGATTTAATTGTATTCATATAAGCTCCTCGGTTAAATAAATCTATTTAAGTTGCCCAGCAGTTTGTTGAATTTCTAGCTCTAGTTGAGCGATTTGCTTTTCAAGCTCTTTGGATTGAGTCATATTTAAATAGATCAAATAGCCACCACTTGAAACTGCGCCGATGGCGCCTGCACCAAGCATCACCGCGCCGATTTGAGAACCATGTTCAAGAATAAGTTTGTCCATGAATTTTCCCGCAGTGATATCTGTACCTGTTGTCACTTTAACGGCTACACCCATGAGGTTGCCTCCAATTTGCATTAACGCCAGGACAGGGCCCGCCGCCATTGCTCCAGCCGACACATATAGTACAATCTTCGTTGTCGATTTTTTTTGGTTAACAGCTGCCAGTTGTTCTTTAAGATCCTGAAGCTCAGCGAGTTGAGTCTGAAGATATTGTTTCGCTGTGATTTGCTGAGTAACTTCTGCATGTGCGAGGGGAGCGGCCACTGAAGTTGTCATAGCGATTGCCATTAATACATTTCTAAAAAGACCCATCGTTTACTCCTTGGTAACATAGATAGAAGATTCGTTTTGAATACGGATTCAAGGGAAAGCGTAATGCGAAGGTTGTTCCAGTTTCTAAGTCACATATAATTGATTTGAACAAAAAAGGGTGTCTATGATTTTCACATGGACCGAAGATGGGCAGCCCCGCTAAACAAAAAAGCCCGCTTAATCAGCGGGCTTTTTTGTTTAGAAAAAGTAATCTGTGATGAAGGTCTTAGTAGGTTTTCGCGGCACAATCTAAAAGATAGCTGCCGTTTTCATCAAGGAGTTCCGCCTCTGCATAGCCATATTCACCAGATCCAGAGATCGTAATAGTACGATGAGTTCCATCTTCTGTATTAAAACTGATAAGCTGGTTCGCTTGGTCGATACGAATGCCATGGATAGATTCTACTGAAGATCGGATGCGAGTTTTGGTCAACGTGCTTCGAACAAAATCAAACTTAAACATGGTAAATACGCTAGCACACTCAACGGATGTCACTTCAGAGATATTTGCCGCGTGAGCTTGAGTAGCTCCAAAGATTGTCAGGGCAAGGGTTGTAATACGGATCATTTTTTTCATAGATACTCCTTTGAGTAAGTCGTTAAAGTTCTAGAGCCAGTCTTTTAAAGGCATGCCGAGGGCGGCATTAAATATCGTTGGTAAATCTTTGTTTTTGAAACTGCGGGCTTTTTCCAACGTGATTATTTCTGATTTTTTTAAATCGCTCGTTTCAACTGTTCGAAGCAGTGTTTCGGCGATGCGAGCACTATGGACTACCAAGACTGATTCGCTATTTAACTTTTCACTGCGCGGATCTAAATTATAAGACCCCACGATAGAGTTCTTGCGATCAAAGACTGCGAACTTTGCGTGAATAGTTCCTTCGCCGTACTTGTCGCCTTGCCATTCATACATATGCAAGTTTCCGTTATAGAGCTGCGAATAAAATTGGCGACCTACGTAAGTGAGCTGAGGCAAATCATTAGTTTTCGGACTATTGGTAAGGATTGTGATCTTTACGCCGCGGGCTTGGGCCGCACGTACCGCCGCAGTAAAGTCATGGCCGGGTACGAAATAAGCGTTTACGATGGTCACTTCTGAATGTGCCTGGTTAAGCTGATTGATATATTCACGATAGATATAGGATTCTTCAAAACGAGGTCGGCTTTGAATGAAGCGCATAGAAGCATCGACATAGCGAGGTATGATTTTCATGTCTTCTGCAGCAAGTATCTTGGCTTGAATCTTTTCTTTTCCGGGAAATTGACCAAAGACTTTTCCGACGAATTTATTTATGCCTGATAGGGCCGATCTCCAGCTGTCGGGATTAAATAAGTCCGGTCGCATTCCCTTGAGCATTTTGAAATAGCCGTAATTGCGGTCAAAGACTGCCGTAATATCATGTACGATTTTCCCGCGAACAATAACGTCTTGATCGCGCCAAATACCTTTAGGTCCCTTGCCGACGCGGAAATATTCGTTAGCGATATTCAGACCACCGACCACAGCCAATTTGTCATCCACGGCAAATATTTTTTCGTGGAAGCGCTTATTTACGATCATTGGGTTCACGTTCACTTCGTTCATCCATTGCAAAAGAGCTGGTTCGTAGCCTTCGATGTCGATGCCATGATTCAGTAAATCATAATACATCCACTGTGTTGCTTGGGAGGGATTGGAAAGTCCATCGATGATGACTTGGACTTGAACACCTTCAGCGCGTTTTTGTTTCAGAACCTCTGCGACGCGCATTCCAGCTTCATCGCCAGTAAATATAAGGGCCTGAATTTTAATATTTTTTCTAGCAGATTTGATCATTTGCAAACGAAGGGCAAGGGACTCTTCCTGGGAAATGACAGCGGCTTGACCCGTTGTTGTCGGCAGATAGCCTTCGCATCCGATCTTGGGGCTGCATCCCAAGGCCTTTTCATTCGCATTTGGTAGAGCTGCCGCCGCCATGGATATGACTGGAAATAATAATATTCCAATGATGAATTTAGCGCTCATGCATGCCCCTTAAAATAGTTCGGGGAGTATAGCGCAAACACTGTGTTCTTTGGGAGATTTTCCCTCTAGAAGCACATCTGGCGTGCTTTGATCTGTAGGATGTTCAGAGGGTGTCCAGAGGTTAGACACTCTTTCTTATGCTTATCGAGATTTGCGAAACTTTTCTGTGCCTAGTTCTTTTTCTGCAGCCTTCTGCATTTCTGGTGCAACAGCTTCCCAGTTATCTTCAGGACGACTGCTGATCAGGGCAGAAGCTCCCATTTCCAGAGGGCCTTTCCTTACGGAAGCTTTTAAGGACACTTGGCTTTGATGTTCTTTACTGAAACCCATGACCGTAATTTTTAACTCGACCGTTTGTCCCGGCTGCACGTTAGCCAGTTGATTATTTAGGACGCCTTCAACAACGGAAACGCCATCGGGCAAAGTCCATGCATAAGACAAATCACTATCGACGGGGCCATTAACAGAGATATGACCTATCAGAGTAACTTCGTGATCACCAGATTCCGGCGTCTGTTCTAGAGGTAAGATTTTGGCTTTGATTGGAGCCAAGTGCTTGCCAAGTTCCTGAGGAATCCATTTCGCTTGCGCTGTCGGATTTCTGGTTTGCGAGGTCTTGTAAGCTGCCATTCCAGAAAAGCCCAGAATCATCGAAGCGGCAATCAGAACTAATTTTGTTCGCTTGCGCATAAAGTGACTCCGTTCTTTTTAAGGGTGTAGGTCGCCGTGCTGGTCATTTGAATTTTGTTGTAGGCGTTGATCTTGACGTTTACCAGATAGAATCCCGTAGGTTGATTCTTAAGAGTCACAGTTTCAGATCCAGTGCCCGTGGCGCCACCATCAATTGCGAAATTGCGACGGCTATATCCGGCCATCTGCGCGGAAGGATCATAGCTACCATTTAGGTAGTAGTCTTCAATATAGATATAGTCGCGATTGTAAACGTAAAGGTCTAAGTCGATGTCATTCGGACTGGTTGTGGAGTAATTAAGTATGAAGGTGTCAGTGACGCCCTGAGTGTGTCGGATCAAAAAGAAATCATTATTCTTAAGTTGATTAGAGTGCGGGACAGAGTCCCGTGGCATCGTGGATTCCATCCAGCCGCCTGAAAAATTGAAGCTGCAAGTTCCGGAGTCGCCTGTATCCATATAGAAGGCATAGTCTTGGGTGCCTTGAGTTTGTTTTTCTTCAGTGACAATTGCATTCCACAACGTGCTTGTGGTGCCCACGTACTTTGTTAATAAGAAATTGAAGAGACCAGCGTTTGGAATTGGATACTTAGTTTGGTTGCGTAAGCTGTATGGCAGAAGTGTATTTGTGGTATTGTCTTCACCCGCAAAGACTCTCCAGAAGTTAGCAAACGTAATCCCGCCACCTTTTACTCCGGCGGAAGAATAATTTTTGCTGCTGGTGCGTGAAGACTTATAAAGAGTTCGAGAGATCGAGACTTCGCGGAATGTTCCTTCACCTACGGGGCGACCAGTGACGCTGTCAAAGTTGGCTCCTTGACCTTGTTCAGTCAGGTCAAAGGCGATCCCTATGCCACCATTGGAATCGTTGGCCGCAGTCTTGTAGCCGAAAGTATCAACATAATAATGGAAGCGGGGGCCAGAAGCGGGCACATCAGATTCTGCGGTGCCAGCGTCCACATTGGCTGAACCTGACAAAACAGCGGCTTGGAAGTAATTGGCCCAACCTTCGCTCCAGCTTAGGCGTGGATCAATAACGAAGTTTCCATTGTGAGACCCGCCCGGAGATTCACTGTGACCGTAGAGGTCTTCCAGAAAATGTGCATACTCATGCAGGATCACAGAGTCATCGAAGTGATCTGTATCTGAGGTTTTCACGTCACCGTTGTAGCCACCCAAAATGTATAACTTTGCCGTTCCTGGAGAGTAAAAGGACAGGAGAGCGCCGTCATTAGAGAAGTAACTGCGCGGATTGAAGCCCATCTTCCAATAGACTGTGACCTTGTCGGCGACCCACCATTTTTGTGGATTCGCAACGGGCACTCCGGTGCCATCATTATTTTTTCCAATTTGGCGGCGCAGGTATTCATTGGCTAGCAAAATATTGAACATGATGTTGAAGGCGGCGCCCTCCATTTTTGGAGAAATTTTTTCGTCTGCTTCGGCAAAAAGAGGAGCCGTCGTGAGATCTTTTGTCCCTGCGGTGATATCCGCAGCGGTTACATTAAATGCTTTACTGACGATGTAAGGCTGGTTGGTATAAGTGTCTTCAAGGACGCTAACTTTGACATATGAATTGTACGATCGGGAATAGATATTGAATGTATAGTTGCCTGCACTTTTGGGAATTTTAAACGTCGCGACTCCACGAGTATCTGTTTCGCCCTGCTGAATTTGATTCCCTGACGAATCAAGAATGCGAAATTCTGCGAAAGGAATCGGGGCTGCGTCGGAGTCTGAGGCAACTCCATAGAGACCATTGGCGGCAGTATTTGTTTCGTTAAAAGTTAGATAACGGTAACGAAATTTCGCCTTGATGGAAACCGTTAGTGGGTTTGATACAGGCGTTTCCACCGTTGAGTAACCGGATTCTCCAGTGACGGGGCCTAAAGATGCTAAGTCCTGAGTAACCATAGAGTTACTGCATCCCCATAGAGGAACAACCAACATAGAAAATATTAAAGCTTTGAATCCGCGCACCATGAAAGTCTTATCGGAGGCAGGTTTCCTGGTCTCAACGAACACGAAGTACAGTTATGCAGTTATGTTTTTAAGGAAGTGAGTAACTATTTTTCAGGACCGTCTCAGGGTGAGAAAATAAAAAAAGGTCCGACGGCCACTCTGAATTTAAACCTGTTTTAGCTAAGGTGGGTGACCATGATAGCGACTTTAGGCTTCTCAGTACGAGCTGAGCTTGCACACCATTGCCAGGGACAGTCCCCAAAAATATGCTTGTAAGGTTTAATTTCGATGAGCTTTACGCCTTCGAACCTCTGAAAACTATTCTAGCATGAAGTCCGGTTTCGTCAATCGAACAGGACTCCTACTTTCCCGTAAAGAGCCGATATATTTCATATGACGCCACAGAAATTAGATTTTATTTTTCCGTTCATCGTTTTTTCCTATGGACTCCTCATGGTACTTGTGCTGGAGAATCGCCATCTTGTTAAAATCGGCCAAGAGCGTATGGGCGAGGCCTTTCAGAATCTTGCTAAGCACAAAAATCTTGGCTGGGTGTGTTTCTTTGTCGGTGGACTGTGGTCCATGCAAAATCTCTGGTACTCGGCGCTCTGAGTATTGACTCCTCGGAGGGTGGGCTATAGCTTGATCCTCCATGTCGGATTCTACGAATCAACCCCTACGCAAATCAGATGTTTCTGCTCAAACGAGCTTTGATAGCTTGTTGAATGCTAAGCCTAATGAGCCGGCCGTTTTATCGGTTGAGCAGCTTAATGTGTACATCAAGCAGCTTTTAGAAGGCCAAGTCGGTGTGGTGTGGGTGAAGGGCGAGCTGTCCAATTTCAAAGCTCATACTTCGGGACATTTTTACTTCAGTCTAAAGGATGCAAAATCGCAAATCACTGCGGTCATGTTTCGCGGAAACAATGCACGTCTAAAATTCAAGCCGACTGACGGCATGGAAGTGATCGTGCGCGGACGCATTACCGTTTACGAACCTCGTGGAAACTATCAATTGATGGTGGATATGATGGAGCCTGTGGGTGCGGGGGCTTTGCAAAAAGCTTTTGAACAACTAAAACAAAAACTTCGCACTGAAGGCTTGTTTGACGCGGCAAAAAAACGTCCGATTCCAACATTTCCGCGCCATATTGCAATTGTGACATCTCCGACAGGAGCGGCAATTCGTGATATTCTAAATGTCCTTTCTCGTCGTGCGAAATCCATCAATGTCACTGTAGTCCCTACCGTGGTGCAAGGGGAAGCAGCAGCTCCACAGCTGCGTGAAGCTTTTAAAAAGGCGGTCGCGTTACCTGGAGTCGACGCCGTGATTATTGGTCGGGGCGGCGGTTCTATCGAAGATATGTGGTGTTTTAATGACGAGGGACTTGCTCGTTTAATTGCCGCAAGCCCAGTTCCAGTTATCTCTGCAGTGGGACATGAAATTGATTTTACTATTGCGGATTTTGTTGCGGACTTGAGGGCGCCAACGCCGTCGGCTGCGGCAGAGCTTGTTGCCAAGAGCACGGGTGAGTTAGCCAATAAGGTGAATTCATTAGACCGGATGTTGCATCTTTCCTTTGATAAGAAAATGAAATATCTGCGTGAAAAAACGTTAGGGCTGTCCAAACGTTTGGTAGATCCAAAACGTCGTTTGCAAGATCTTGAATTGCGTAATGATGATCTGTTGAATCGCTTAGAGTTCGCATTGAATCGTTTGATCGCGCAAAAGAATCATCGAGTTGAGTTGCTTCGCCAAAAATTGGGGAGCCCTCAAACACAAATTGATAAGCGTCGCAAAGAATTATCGTTTTTAGAAACCCGTGCAGAAAAAGCGCTGGTGTTTTCTATGGAAAAGAAAAAAGCCCGAACGGACCGCTTAATGGCGATGCTAGATAGCATGAGTCCATTGCGTGTCGTAGAACGTGGCTACTCAATTGTGACAAAGAATACTGAAGTAATTAAATCGGCCGACCAAGTGAAGAAAGGCGATAAGATCGATATTCGCTTGGCCCAGGGTTCACTGACCGCTGTTGTTGACAGCGTGAAGGGGGAATAAGAATGGATTTCGAAAAAAAACTAGGACGTCTTGAAGAGATCGTGCAAAAGATGGAAAGAGGCGATCTGGCCTTGGAAGATTCCTTGAAGCTTTTTGAAGAAGGCGTAAAGCTTTCTCGTGAATGCCATCAACGTTTGTCTGAAGCAGATGCAAAGGTAAAACTTTTGACATCTGTTGGGGCAGATGGACAACCGGTCACTTCTGATTTCACACCTGAGGAAAACTAACTTGGATCTCGCAATTCAGCTGGAAAAGGAAATGTCTCTTCGTGTGCAAGCTGTAAATCAGTTTGTAGAAAAGTACCTGTCCGATATGGCGCTACCAAATGGAAATGCGATATCTGAATTGCGCAAATCGATGCTTTATTCAGCTACCAACGGCGGAAAAAGATTCCGTCCAGTTTTGTCTCTTTTGGTGGCAGAGCTTTTAGGTTGCTCAGCAGACAAAATCCTGCCGTTTGCTGCAGCCGTTGAAATGATTCACACTTATTCATTAATCCATGACGATTTACCATGTATGGATAACGATGATATGCGCCGTGGAAAACCTACGAACCATAAAGTTTATGGTGAAGACTTTGCGTTGTTAGCAGGGGATGCTTTGTTAACTGAAGCGTTCATGTTGATAGCGACAAATTATTCAGAGAATGGTTTTTTAATTGGCCGTCTGACTCAGCTGTTGTCTGAGGCCGCTGGCATTCGCGGTATGGTCGGTGGTCAAGCGATTGACCTGCGCGCGGGCGAAAACCAAATGACTTTGGAAGAACTCACGCATCTGCATCGCCTTAAGACAGGAGCTTTGATTCGCTTGTCGGTGGAGGGTGCTGCCGTCATCGCTGGAGCAAAGTCATCCGATATCGAAAGTATCAAAAAATTTGGTGAAGGCTTAGGTCTTGCTTTTCAAATTGCTGATGACGTTTTAGATCACGGAGAAAAGGATCAAGACGTACGCAGCTTCACAGGTATCTTGGGCCTTGAAGGCACAAAAAAATATCTTAATGAAGTTAGCCGCAATACTTTAGCAGAGCTTCATAAAGTTTCGGCAGAAGCGCCGATGTTAGAATATCTTATTAGCTTTAATACAAATCGTAAGCATTAGACTATGGTTGATAAAAAGCGCTTGGACATTTGGTTGTTTGAAAAGGGCTTAGCCCAATCACGAACCCATGCCCAAGAGCTAGTCGAAGCCGGTCAGGTGTATCTCAATCAAAATGGCCAACGCCAAGTTTTGAAAAAATCAAACTATTCAGTAGATCCTGTGAACGCCGACATCACGGTTGATGCGGGTCCGGCGAACCGCTTTGTTTCCAGGGGTGGTTTGAAGTTAGAAGGTGCCTTAAAGCATGTGGGTCTTTTAGCTAAGGGCCTGAATGTTTTAGATGTGGGGATTTCTACGGGGGGATTTACAGACTGTGCCCTGCAAGCAGGTGCAGGTTATGTTCTGGGTGTTGATGTTGGTCACGGCCAGGTTAATGCGCAGCTTTTGAGGAATCCAAAGCTGAAAGTTATTGAAGGGGTCAACGCTAGAGCCTTATCTAGTGACCCAGCGGTGTTTGAAGCCACTCCAGAGAATGGTTTTGATCTGATCGTCATGGATGTGTCTTTTATTTCGATTGAAATGATCATTCCGGAGCTCGGAAGATTTTTAAAACAAACTGGTCATTTGTTGAGTCTTGTAAAGCCGCAATTTGAAGTCGGCATTGACGGACTTTCCAAGGGTGGTATCGTCAAGGATGTTTCTCTATATGCCAAAGTCGAGAAGAAGATAAAAGCATGTTGTGAAGCCCATGGCTTCATCGTGAAGGATTACTTTGCATCTTCCATTGAAGGAAAGGATGGCAATCATGAGTTTTTTGTGTTCGCGAAAAAATCTTAGTGGCCTTTTAGCATTAATGGTCCTGGCGGGTTGTCAGTCGATTAAAACCCGCGAAGATGTTCGCAAAGTTCCGCAGCAACCGTCGTCTCGTCCGTCTGTTTCTCAGACAACGCAGCCGCAGTATCCATATCAAACGCAGCGACCATCTGAGCCCGTATCGGAAGAGCCTATCGAAGCGCAAATGCCGCCACCTCCACCCGCGCCGGTTATTCCGGCCATGCCTAAAATCGGAGTGATTCTGGGCGGGGGCGGAGCAAAGACGTACGCTCATATTGGTTTTTTGCATGAATTGTCTCGGGCCAAAGTGCCTGTCTATGCAATCGGTGGAATTGAATTTGCGTCCCCCATGGCGGCACTTTATGCTCACCGCGAACAAGCCAACGATGTAGAGTGGCAGATGTTCAAACTTAAAGACGACGAAGTTATTAAAAAGTCATTGCTTGGCAACGTAAATAAAAATAACGATGTTTCTGTTTTGAAGGAGTTTTATAATACGGCCTTCAATCGCGTTAAAGCAGAGGACATGAAAGTTCCCTTTGCGTGCCCATCTTATAATCTTAAAAGGAACCAAGTTTTCTTGATGAACCGCGGGGGCATGGAACAAGTTTTGTCGACTTGTATGGCGTACCCTCCATTCTTTAAGCCTTATCAAGGTAATATCTCTGCAGTCCGCGATGTGACGGCGACGGCCCAATATTTACGCCAAAAAGGCGCCAACTATATTGTTTTCGTCAATGTGTTGCAGGCACCAGGCGGGTCGAAAGCATACACGATGGATGCCTCTGCGACGGACAACGTCCTATGGAGTGAGATCGCAGGTTCGTATAATAAGCCTTTGCCAGGAGTTGATATAGTCGTATCACTTGATACTGGTGACTATGGTATTATGGATTTTGAAAAGCGCCGTGAAATCATGAACAAAGGTGCAGACTCTGCAGCGAAGCAATTGAAGACACTGACGCGTAAATGGGGACTGTAAAAGCAGTTCCAGGAGAATGAAACGATGAGAAAACCAACTTTTGATATGAACATTTTTGCCGAGAGAAGAAAAAAGCTGGGCCAGCAGATCCCAGGAGCTGCATTGGTTGTTGCTTCTCATCCTGAACTTATCCGTAATCACGATGTACATTTCCCCTATCGCCAAGATTCAAATATGTTTTATTTGACGGGTTGGGAAGAGCCAGAATCAGTTTTGGTATACCGCCCGGGCTTAACTCCGGAAACGGTGATGTTTGTACGTCGTCGTGACATTGAAAGAGAAACTTGGGATGGCTTCCGCTATGGTCCAGAGGGCTGTGAGCGCGAATTCAAAATTGATAAAGCTTATCCAATTGATGAGTATACAAAAATTGCTCCACAACTTTTGAAGGAAGTGGATCGTATTTATTACCGTCAATTCAAAAACAAAGAAGCTGATCATCAAATGGAAGAGATCCTGAATGCGGTGAAATCTCTTCAGGGTCGTTCTGGATTGGGTTTGTTGACGATCCACGATGCGGACACTTTGATCGGTGAAATGCGTGTGGTGAAGTCCGAATACGAATTGACTCAATTGCGCGAGGCCTGTGAAATTTCAGCACAAGCGCACTTGGCAGCAATGCACTTTACCCGTCCCGGGGTTACAGAACGCCAGATACAGGGTGTATTGTCTCACCAGTTCTTTATGCGTGGGTCTGCTCGTGAAGGTTATAATCACATAGTGGCCTCAGGAAATGCGGCCACGACTTTGCATTACAACTTTAACGATCAAGTTTGTAAAGACGGTGATTTGCTGTTGATCGATGCGGGGGCTGAATACAATTACTATACGGGCGATATCACTCGAACTTACCCAGTAAATGGCAAGTTCACAGATGAGCAAGGTCGTGTGTACGAAGAAGTTTTGAAAGTACAAAAAGCGATTATTGATTTCGTTAAGCCCGGAATCGTGTTTAAAGAATTGCACGACATGGGTACGTCTATGTTGACGGATGCCATGTTGAATCTGGGATTGTTGTCAGGTCGTAAGGACGATTTGATTCAAGCCTTGGCTCAGAAGAAATACTATCCGCATGGCATTGGTCACTGGTTGGGTATGGATGTGCATGATGCAGGCTTATACTTCAAAAAAGGTGAGCCGCGCCCTATTGAAGCGAATATGTGCTTTACGGTAGAGCCGGGCCTTTATATCCCAGCGGATGATACCTCTGCGCCACAAAAGTACCGTGGTATTGGTATCCGTATTGAAGATAACATTCGTGTGACTTCAACAGGTTCAGAGAATATGACGACGTCAGTTCCGAAAGAAATCTCTGACATCGAAAAAGTTGTCGGCAGAAATTAACAAAGACGGTTTTTTCTTAAAAAACCCCGTAAATACTACGGGGTTTTCTCATCCCCCCAGGTGGATTTAGTTATTCGGGCTGTGTAATAAACATATTTCACTTTTCATGAGGAAAATTAGTAACTATTAAACATCGGACTTTCACAAGGAAGACTGATGAATTCTATTTCCTCCACAGAAGTTGATTTTAAACTTGATGAACTCTTTTTTTCTAAGACTGACAAAAAAGGATATATCCAAGCGAGCAATAGCGTTTTTGTTCGAGTCAGTGAGTTTCTAGAGGAAGAACTCCTCTATCGACCTCATAACGTTGTTCGCCATCAGGATATGCCAAAAGCAGTTTTTAAACTTCTTTGGAGCTTCCTGCTTGGTGATAAGGCGGTCGCCGCCTACGTTAAAAATAAAAGCAAGTCGGGAAAGCACTACTGGGTTTTTGCGATGGCCTTTCCAATGAAGGATGGATTTCTATCCATTCGGTTAAAGCCGACATCCAAATTTTTTACTCTGGTAAAAGAACTATATGGCCAACTTATAAGTCGTGAAAAAGATGGAATGAGTATGGATCAAGGCTTAGAGTGGGCTCAGCAGCAGCTGAAATCGGCCGGATTTTCCTCTTATGAAGACTTTATGATGAAAGCCCTCGTCGCAGAGCTCGAATCTCGAGATTCTTTGATGACGGTGGACGCGGCACCTTCATTAAGTAAATCCTCTCACGATCAACGGTTAAGTGATATCTATACGGCTTCCTCACGTTGTACGGAGGCTTCTCGCAATGGGTTTCGCATCACCAATGAATTGTATGGAAAGTTAGAGAAATTAAAGACGCAAACTGAAGCCATTTCAGAAACCTGCCATAAGGTGAAGTTTGTGACCACGAATATGACTATTTCTGCAGCGAAACTTGGGGAATCTGGTCGTCCATTGGGGGTGGTTTCCTTAAATCTTGAGAAGCTAAGCTTAGACATCTCCGCTTGTGTGGGGGCTTTGGAGTCGGCTTTGCGAGTTTTTGATAACTCGGTCTTAGGAATGCATTCCATGCTGGGTACTTCGCGCTTCCAAATTGAAATGATGCATCACTTTATTAAAGAGGCGATGTCAGCCAATTCGGGAACTCAAAGTAAAGAGCAGGAACTTCAATTCTTGAGGCATTGTTCGCTGCTAAATGAACTTGTTGCTAAAAATTTTCTGATGGTGGAACAAAGCTCGATGGATCTCGATAGAGTCAGCAAGTTGCTACTTGCCACTATCGAGCGTTTATCGCAGGTCACGGCGGGGATGGATGTGATCCGAATCGTCGGTAAGATTGAAGTTGCCCGAATTTCTAATCTCTCAGAAGAGCTAAGTTCTCGCTTAACTGAAATCGAAGATCTGACCAATGACTTTAAGGTCTCGTTAAAAGCGCTTGAGTCAGAATGCCTTTGGGGAATCACTTGTGCGACCCAGATCACTCATTTAACCAAAGATATTTCTGAACGTTTAGATCAAATCACTAAAATAATTTCGGTCTAAATAAAACGGTGACGGAGCCAACCTTTTTGTTTGGCTTCGGCGGCGAGTTCTTGTTCTGTCTTAAATAGCTTATCATCGTCGGGCGCGGCGCTGACGGCCAGGCTTAGGTGTGTCGCTGATTGCAGGAGTTGAAAATCCCCCATCGTATTGCCGCTTGCGAAAAACGGCAGAAGGCCCTGGCTTTTTTGCAAGAGGGCATCGACTTTGCCCTGACGATAAGTAATGAGCCCCTTTTGACGGTCTGAAATCAAGCCATTATCACTTTCTGTCTCTATGCCAATGACACTTTCATGACTCAGTCCTAGTAGTTCTGCGCCGGCTTCCACAGCCCATTTTACCGAAGCCGTGATGATATAGACTTTCACACCTCGGGAGCGAAAGAGTTCGATCAATTTTTGCTGTTCCGAAAAAAAGGGGATCGGCGAAGACGAGTGAACGGCATCTTTCGCCCACCTTTGTACTTCCTTAAGGGTGTGTCCCTGACAGATTTGCGCTAGCCAAAGGTAGGCCTTGCGGGGATCTGCAGCTTTCATATTTTGATAGTGCTCCCACGGCTCAGAAGGAAGTTGCACCAGATTATGATCAATTTGGTATTGAAAGAAATTTTCGCCTAAGTCGATATCCCACAAAGTTCCATCCGCATCGAAAGCAGCAACGGGTTGCGGCTGTTCCTTAAGGACTTGATCAAGAGTTGCGTTAATAGAGTTCCAAATGTCAGAGGAATAATCTTTGTATTTCATCAGGTCTTAGTATGAAATAAACCAAGCAAAATGACAAGGAGAGCCGGGCCCCATGACCCTTTATTGCCGCGTAATCCAAACAGAAGATTTACAAGAAATTCTTGATCTCGAAAATCAAAAACTTCAAGAACAATACCCTGATGAAATGGAACGTATGATTGCAGGTTGGAACTCGAAGTTTCGAGTCGAGGCCTTAAATCACTACATTGCAACAGGATGGAGTTTTTTAGCAAAAGAACAAGAGACAGACAGACTGGTAGGCTATTTTATTGCTCAGCC
Organism: Bdellovibrio sp.; assembly: GCA_046070625.1. Taxonomy (GTDB): domain Bacteria; phylum Bdellovibrionota; class Bdellovibrionia; order Bdellovibrionales; family Bdellovibrionaceae; genus Bdellovibrio. The sequence continues at coordinate 14,128 of JBJTMR010000232.1, forward strand.
GTTGTTGTTTCTAGATGGCCAAACGCAGTCATTGTGGGTGGAACATTTGCAACATACCACATTGCAGGCTCGTGATGAGCTTTGTGAGTTAGCCTATAAACTAGGCCGGGAAAAACATCTACAAAGAGTTTATTTTCCGAATGATAATGGGGTACCGAATTCCATTAAAGCCTTTAAGCCTGAGTCCTGGCAGCCGGGTACTTTAGCGGTGAAAACTACAAAAGGGTGAAGCCATGAAGAATTTCTCTTTCGTAAATCGCATTCAAAATTTGACCAAGATAAAAAATCAAGAGTTTGACGTGGTCGTAATCGGGGGAGGAATTAACGGCGCGGGTATCGCACGAGATGCCGCTGCCCGTGGAATGTCTGTGGCACTTATCGAGGCAAATGACTTCGCTTCGGGGACATCTTCGAAATCCAGTAAATTGATTCACGGTGGAATTCGCTATCTGGAAAATTTAGAGTTCAAATTGGTTTTCGAGGCGCTTAATGAACGCACGAAACTTTTTGAAATGGCTCCACATTTAGTTCATCCGTTGCGTTTCATGATTCCTCTATATCAGGAAGGCCGTGTCGGCATGGGCAAGATGGGGCTGGGTATGTGGCTGTATGATGCTTTAGCATTGTTTCAAGCTCCAGAAATGCATGAACGTTTAAATGCACAAGAGTCCTCTAGTCGCATGCCTGCCTTGCGCGCGAAGAATCTTCTGGGGTCGTATATTTATTCTGATGCCTATATGGATGATGATCGTTTGGTTCTTGAGACCTTACGTTCTGCCAACGAGCTGGGTGCTGCTTGCGTAAACTATGTAAAAGCGACCGGCGCTCAGTTCGGTCCAGATGGCAAAATTACAGCGGTGACGTGTGAGGATAAATTTTCTAAAGAAAAATTCGCCATTCGTGGGCGCCACGTTATTAGCTCTGTGGGGCCATGGACGGACGAAGTTGGCCACCAGCTCTTGAAAGACTGGAAAAATATTTTAAGACCGACCAAAGGTATTCACCTTACTTTTTCCAAGCACCGGTTGCCGCTTTCAAGCGCGGTGGTGATGGGCGCAGAAAAAGGAGATCGGATTGTATTCGGTATTCCTCGTCACGAGATGATTATCATTGGGACGACGGATACAGACTTTAAAGAGAGCCCAGACAACGTGACGGCGACGCCCGAGGATGTAAAGTACTTACTTAATGTCGCGGATCACTATTTTCCAGGCGCAAAGCTAACTGCTCATGATGTGATCGCAAGTTATGCAGGGGTAAGGCCTTTAGTAAATGATGGCTCTTCGACAGAAGGTAAAACCAGTCGAGAACATACGATCATGAGTGACCCAAGAGGAGTGACCTTTGTCGCCGGTGGCAAGTACACGACATATCGTTTGATGTGTCAGCAGACGGTGTCTAAGGCATTGGAGGCATTTAGCATTGAAGATCGTGCAAGATTCGCGAAGCAAGACACCGCACGCCCTTTGAATGAATACACCAGCCTAGAGGCATTCCATCAAGCGCAAGTTTTGGGTGGTGTTTGGGCTAACGAAGCCGGTCGAGTTGCGGAAGATGGTCAGATGTTGGCGGAACGTTATGGTCGTGAAGCCGAAGTGATTCTGAATAAATACCCAGACAAATATTCCTATTGGCAGCTCGAGGCGGCTCAAGCAATTGATTCCACAATGTGTATGCATCTTCGAGATTTCTTTGCGCGACGAGTGCATTTGTTCTTGGCGGATCGCAACCATGGCGTGAAATACATCGATGAAATCGGAGAGGTTTTCCAAGAAAAGATGAGCTGGAGTGACACTCGTTTGCATGATGAAAAGCAAATGCTGACCGATTATATGGCGCATGAGGTTGAATGGAAAAAGCACTTTTAAAAAGTGCTTTTAACGATCAAACAAGACCCAATCAGTTAAGTTATATTTTTTTAAAATACGGGCCAATTTTCCGTTTTCACGATTCACGGAAAACCATTTTTGCAGAAGTGTAGGCAGATTGGCATAGTCAGGATCATCTGTGTTGCTGACCAAACTTAAAGTGTTAAAGCCCGTCAGTGAGGTGGGTTGAATCTCCAAATGCAGCTGCTGGCGGCGCAGAGATGTATAGCGAAGAACATTGTAGTCGCCGAGCGCTAAGTCGACACGACGTTCGCTAAGGGCTTTGATCATACGATCTGCAACGTCAGCGCCTTCGATTTTTACAGACTTCTTAAATTCTTCAGGATCTAGATTTAGATCACTTTCTTGACCTAGTTTTGCAAAGGCGATGCGCTTATCAAACAGCGATTCTTTATCCACAATTTGCATTTTTACCCCGGGAGTAAAAAGAGCTCCGGTATAGCTCGCCCCCAATTTTGGAGGTGCGATATATACATCTGGAGAATAACGAACAAAGTAGCTGGGAATAACAATGTACTGAACTTTTTTGTTTTTAAGTGCTTTGTTAAGGCGGCGGTTTTCAATCCCAATAATTTCCAGCTTGAGATGATTATCAGAGGCTATGTCTTTAAGGATATCATAGACGTATCCACCCCATTGCCCCGGACCCTGCTCACATAGATAAGGGCAATGAGAAGCCATGCCGATACGCACAGCTGATCGAGCCGCGTAACTATGAATTTTCAGAGGTAATTTATTTTGAATTCCGGCTTCAGTAAATTCTTTTGGGGGTCGTACAGGTGCTCCCATCCAGCCATGAAACTCTTCCAGCGTATTTTCCGTGATGGGAAAAGTAGGGATGAGTTTTTTCTCAACGGCTGATTGTCCGTTGAGGTACGAAATAAGGTGGCGAGCTGTTTCACGGCCCATTTCTCCACAAAATTGGGCTGAGTCAATAACGGTCAGGCGTTTGTTTTTTATGTTTTCGATGGATTCAGGATCCCCGTCGACGGACGCGTGAGTGATTTCACGACGACCCTTTTCCCAAAGCATTTTGACGATTTGCAGTCCGGCACCATCGTTGACCGAAAATATGACATCCACACTTTTCTTTTTTGGAAAGTCGGTTAGGAATCTGTTGGCTTGCTCTTTCCCCGTTTGGGGGTCGACAGCTATATAGCGTTTCACGACTACGAATTTGCGATTTTGATTGCGAAGGGCATCGAAGAATCCATCAACACGACTGATAACGGCAGAAACAATCGGGTATTCGAAAATGACAATTTTTAGTTCCTGATTCTTGGGAAATAAACTGGCGATATAGGTGCCGTTATCCCAGCCGGCCTGATAGTTGTCGCTGGCAACATAAGACGCTATTTTTCCGTGTAGGATAAATTGATCGAAGGTAAACACC
>JBJTMR010000233.1:0-2464 GCA_046070625.1 Bdellovibrio sp.
AAGCATTCAGGTAATAGTTCGGATGCTGCAAAATACATTTATAGTGGCGGCCTGCGTACGTCTCATTAATCCTGTTCCCCGCTCGGGTCAGCTTACGGCTGGAGCGAGTCATGAACTGATGCATGCATTGACTAATATTTGCATCAGGAGTGGATGCAATTAAATGGAAGTGATTACTCATTAATACAAAACTATGTATGAGAAGATTTTTCTCTTGAGATGTGCGTGATAGTTCCTCGCAAAAAATACTCCAAACATCCTCCAGGGGTAAATTGAACCACTCTTTATTTATACAACGGGCACTGATATTATACGGAAACTCAGACTGAAGTATTACTTTTGCTCTTGCCATACATTTGAGTACAGCAAGAAGTCAGCCTTCACAGGTTTAATTTTATTCGACGTTGAGGCGCGATGCGTCCGGAAACAGGGCCTGGCACCTAAATTCCGAGATTGATCATCGACAATGTCCAGTCGAAAACTTTCATATAAATCGGTTTTTTTGGAACTTCATTTTTTGCCTTCAAAGAGTAGTACTTAAACAAGTCTTTGAAGTAGCCGTTGTAGAAATCCATCATCAAATGGCCTTTTCTATAGCCACCACCGCTTGTTGCACCCAAACGATTTGAATCCGTCACGTACAAACGCAAAGTGCCCTTAGTGTCGTGACTGTACATGCGGTCATACCACTGCTCTAATTTCACGGCCTTACCGAAAAAAGGATCTATCACCCACCAACCACCATCAGAACTTTTCACTGCCGTGGCAACGTGGAATTGCCAAACGATATCCCCAACAAGGGCTTTCATCGCACCCACAACATAGACTTTACGAATAGATTCCTTAGCAACACCACGACTTAAAGCTTCCAAGTGAGCCGTCATCGCGCGACCGAAACAGAAGCCCATTTGGCTATTAGGGTCATACTTTTTAACATTTAATAGACGAGCTACGGGATGACGAGTGACTTCTTCATAAAGTGCTTTCGCCTCTTTAGCATCAAGATTGGCTTTACGAGTGCCTTGGGGTTTTGCTTCTGCCAAATCTTTCATTTGTTTTAAAACTTCACGATTCATGGCAACGGCTTGCGCCGGTTTTTCTGAAACATTATCCCAAATTAAGTTGTCCGCCGTGTATCGAGTAAGAATATCATCCACAAGCTTATTTCCCTGCAAAGCCATACGATCTTCCAAAGAAAAACCCGCAAGCTCCAGCACACGATCCTTGCGGGCCAGTTGATCTTTCGTATAATTTCCAGAGTACGCCAAGAGATCTTCACGCAATCCTTTTTCCGTACGACCCAAACCACGGGCAACACGCAACGCCGTTGCTTCTTCTAACGAAAGCTTGCGACTCAACAGCGCCTCAGCTTGCCGCGTTTGGTGTTTGTCCTGAATTCCAAGATCATGCAGAAGATCGAAGAAGGCTTTTTGATCTGCAAGGTTTAGCTCCGACTGTTTATTCACTACACGATCAAACAGGGCCATACTGGGTTCGTTTAAAAGCAGATTGAATTCATTCCCGATAAACTTATGGGAAGTTTCGTAATAGGCCGTCGGCCCATCGGAAAAGAGATATTCACACTTTTCAGCGGCAAAAGCCGACGAAGTAAACGCCACGAATGTCCCAAAAGCCAAGATAAGGTTTTTCATACCATAAGCCAGAAGCAATCCTAAGACCGCCTTATAAACCAATAGGACGTTTATAACGACAAAAACACCGTCAAAACCTTAAACACTCAACAAATTTGGATACTTAGAGTCAGTGCCAGGATAGCCTAATCAAAAGAGGCTCCGCTATGAACATTCACGCAATTTTGAATCATCCCCTGTTTAACCAATTTATTCTTTGGACTGTTCTAGGCCTCGGTGTCGGCGTGGCTGCCAAGCTCGTCATCCCAGGAAACGAAGCCATGGGCTGGATCCGCACAATTCTTTTAGGTCTGGCAGGCTCATTCATCGGAAACTTCTTGGCTCCAAGAATATTTCACTGGCCTACTTACACGGCATTTAGCTGGCAAGGTATTGCGATCGGCATCGTTGGTGCCGCCGTTCTTGTGGTGATTAATCGCATTGTCACAAGATCATAGCGTTCGCATTTACAACTTATTGGAGCTCTCAATTTTATAGAGCTAATAACTATTAGAAACTGAAAGCGAACGCCCAACAAGATATAAACAAAAAATTGTGAATGAATTTTTCAACTTGTTCCATACGAAAACACTAATAACTGAATTTAAAGGGAGCGTTGCTTTCTTTAAATTACCTAGCCGGCTGCATTCACAAGAGATAAGAGTCACAACCCACTTGTTTGCTTGCAGCCTATTGTATTCGATACAGACATTTAGCTTTTAGATTTTTTGATGGCTTTTACAATGATTCTAATAAGTACAGAAATAAAACTAAGCACTAAAGAATAATATATACCATTTAATACAGGTGAAAAAATATAGTACCAAACTGAA
>JBJTMR010000234.1:0-15374 GCA_046070625.1 Bdellovibrio sp.
ATTGCGCCCTATTTGAGTGATTTGCAGGGCTTGATTAATCACAATACTTTGGAAGCATCAATATATTTCCTAGATCATCAACAGGAGACGAAGATTACCCAAGGGGCCGGTGTTGATTTGGATTATCACAAGTGTGACTCAAGTGATTTCAAAGGTAAAGAAACAGAGGAAAGTCTTCGAAACGAAATTGATATTTTTTATCAAAACTATACACGTTCTGTTCTTCGTCCAGAGCAGAATGAGAATGAGTGGAAGGCTTTTGAAAAAGAACTGAGTGATCTAGAACACAAAGGAATCGAAGTCTTTGTCGTTATTCCCCCTTATCACCGAGTGTTTAGTGAAAGAGTTAAGAAGGAATACCCAGAATTATACAATCGACATCTTCAGTGGGTATCTCGTTTGAAATCTTTGGCTGCGGCACATGTTAAAATAATAAACTACTTTGATGGAATTCCAGGGACGAACGACTCCCCAGCGTATTGGAATGATGGTGTTCATTTCACGTGTAAATCCTCGGACATTATGCTGCGCAATATTGTATTGTCGTGGAAAAATAGCCAAAATTGATTTTAAGACCGAAAGGATCATGTTTACAGATGTTTAAAAAGTGTATCCCCACCTGTATCTTCGCCTTCTCATTTATAATTGGCTTCTGGAATTATCTTGCGGCAATTGGTCGTGGCGCTATTGATCGCGAGCTCTTTTATAATTCTGATGCAGTTTATTTTCCCACGCTAGCGATTGATATTTTGTCTCGTGGTGCACACTTTTCTGAATGGCGTCTTGGTCCGGCACTTTATGTTTTTCCTGACATGCTGAGCATCTTTGCGATTTGGAAAATGTTTGGTGATCGGCATTTGATGATCTGGGTCTATGGACTTGTACAGGTCACGATGCTTGTCTTAACAGTTTATTTAATTTACCGAGAACTCAATCATGACAAACGCTGGTTGCGATTAACGGGGTTCACGGTGTTGTTTTTGGTCCTAGGATTTGCGGCTCTTCCTATAGATTATAATTTATGGATGCAGTCAGCGTTTCATATAGGCGCTTATATCAGCACATTGGCTCTTGTGTGGTTGGTTTTGAAGGGTTTTGATAAACCAGATAGTAAACTTATCAGGTGGGCTCAGGCTGGTATCTTGTTCTGTATTTTGATGTCAGACCAGATTATTATTCTGCAGTTCGTTTTGCCTGCCATTTTTGTTTTTATGGCAATGGGCTTCCTGAAGGTGATTCCGAAGGCCGACGGAAAGCGAAAAGCCCTTTTCGTGTTTTTAAGTACTCTTGTGTCTTTTGCGATCTATAAGGCTATTAGCTATTTTACGTCGTATTACGGTATCAAGGCCGATTTCAGTGTCTACCTGTCGAACTTGCAGGATCTTATTCATAATAGCTTGGCATTCTTGATCATTGGCTTCCTGTTTATGATTTTACTTTTTGTGACATTATGGGTGATGTGGCGACGTCAGGAGAGCAATTCAAAGACTTGGTTTATGGTTATGTTCCTTTTGGTATCGATGGGAGCTACGTTGGTGATTTTGCCAAGTCAGCTAGGTGCTCCGTTAAGATACGCATTTAATATTGTCTATGGACCGTTTTTCTTTTTGCCAGTGTTGTTGGATGTATTGTTTGGTGAAAAATGGACTAATAAGGCTTTGCTTGGAGCCTCGGCTGTCTTATTGGTTTGGGGGCTTGACACAATTCAGAGTCCGCAGGCTATAGCGAACTTGCGTACCTATTATCCTGAGGAAGTGAAATGCTTGGACGAAAAATTAAGTTCTCGCGGAATTACTCAAGGGATCTCTGGTTATTGGGATGCGAAGCGCATTGCTTATACCAGTCACACGGGATTGCAATTAGCGCAGATGAACATGGATGAAAAAACTTATCACTATTGGATTACGAACAAAAAAGTATTCACGGGTAAGTATGATTTCATCATTGCTCATAATTCATATCGTCCTGAGTATGAAAAGACAGTAGATCAAATCACTACAGACTTCGGTGCGCCGTCTGAGATTATTGATTGCGGTGCATACAAAGCGATGCTGTATCCACCGGATTTGATCACTTCGAAGATGAAATCTACGCTTGTGAAGAAGTAGACTTTTGGAGTTCTTCTTTTTGAAGAACTCCGAAAGATATGCCTAAAAATATGAGCATAAAGTTTCGTGCGGAGTGCATCAGTAGAGGGCTTTCCGTAAGGGATGAAATGGAGTAGGCGATGATGATCATGAGCGAGCCAATTGCATAACCTCTTAGCTGAGGATTGTTTTTTAAGCTGAATGCTTTTTTGGTGAAAAAATATGCAGCCGATATCCAAATCAACATATAGAAAACAAATCCAACTATACCAGAGCCAACAAGGGTCTGAAGATATTGATTGTGGGCATGGTGGTGCACCTCGCCGTTGGGTTTTCCAATAATATCAAAATATAAGGGCATGATCCGATAGTTTTCGAAAAAACCAACGCCAAAAATAGGATGCTTGAGGAATATGTCCCAGTTCATTCTCCATATTGCGATCCTTATTCCTTGCGCGCTTTCTGTTGCAAGGTCAAAGCTATATAAAACCCTGTCCTTTAATCCCGCGATATTAGTGACGATTGCGAGGGCAACTACTGTGAGTGAGCCAAGGGCAAACTTATATAAATTTCTATTTTTATAGAAAAAGGGAATCATGAGAAGGCAAGCAGCGCATGCAATCCACGCACTGCGGGTCATTGTTCCAAAAATTGCTATGCTATAGATTAATAGTGCTGCAACGCCGATACGTTTAGACTGCTTATTTGCGGATGAGATTACATGCCCCAAAAGATACGCCCAAGGAATCAGCAGCGATAAGGCGAATAAATTTGCGTTTCCTAGGGTGCCTTCTAGGCGGGTAATTGGTTCTGGGTTAGTTACTAGATTGTATATGACGGTAAATAAGACCGAGAGTCCGCAGAGGGAGAGAGCTTTTACCGCATTTTGATCAGTGATCTTAAGTTTTATGCCTACTATTGTCATTGCGTAGAACGCAAATATCCATCTTAACCCAAGGAGTTCTTCGAGTTGGGGAGCGTTAAGCCCGGGAACCGTGATGTATCCAATAGCATTTGAAAGAAGCCAAGCCGAAATTGCTAAGGTGATAAGTTTCATTTCTTGGTTTTTAAAAACAGTGGATACAGATGTATCGGACGGGACAAAAAATGACAGTACGAACGTTATAGCTAAGAGCAAATCGGTAATTTTAGGGTTTATTAAGTTAATAAAAATGCATGCAAATATTAAGAGAGCAAGAATTGTTCTAGAAGAAGTTGCTTTGTTTTGCATGGTATATTCCTTGTTACAGTTACGCAGGGTATCACTGGAGAAACTTACCATACAATATAAAATAGGTTTTTTTGCGACTTTTATCAGATGAATGTCGAGGGGTGTATTGGGGTAAATAATATACTTTTCTAGGACAATTTCTCTATATCGGTTGAAGATATAGAATAACTGAATCTGTTTTCCACCGCTAGCAAATGCGCTACGTCGAAGATCGCATATCCTTGGAAAGCTAGTGAGAGTCTCTTATATTTGCGGTATTGTTAAGTTATGACTTGGATAAGATTAAGTATTTATGGTCTTTGGAGATAAATGAGTATAGGCAAAGTTAAAGTTGTGCGTATTGTAACTGCTCCGGAATCTGTCTTATATCATTTGAGAAATACTTTAACTCAAATCGATAGAGATTTCGATGTCATGGTTGTTGGGACAGATGTATCTCAGTTCGCAGCTGAATATCCAAACATCACCTGGATTGATATTGAGATTCCAAGAGCAATTTCTCCTTTGAAAGATCTCATGGCAGTGGGGCGCTTGAGTCGACTGTTGTTGCGTGAAAAACCACAGATCGTTCACTCCATAATGCCGAAAGCGGGCCTGGTATCTGCGATAGCAGCTTTCTTAGCGAATATTCCAGTACGCGGTCACACATTCACTGGACAAGTGTGGGCGGAGAAAACGGGATTGTCGAGATATGTTTTCAAGCTTATAGATAAATTAATAGTTAAGGTATCTACATTTGCGCTAACGGATAGCCCATCTCAGTCTCGTTATTTATTTGAAAACGGAATCAGATTTAAAAGTGCGCCGCTGCCGGTCCTGGGTTTGGGGTCACTTGCAGGTGTAGATTTTGTTAAATTTGATCGGAAGAAACTTATTTCTTCTGATGCTAGAATTCAATTTAGAAGAAAATATAACATTGGACAAGATGATCAGGTTTTTATTTTTTTGGGGCGAAAGTGCAAAGCTAAGGGGATCTTTGAACTGTTTCAAGCGTTTAGACAGGTCAATCTTCATGAGCCTAACACTTGGCTGGTTCTCATTGGTGCTGACGAAACGAATGGGGAAGTCGAAAAAACTATTTCATCAATGGCAGAGTGTGCATCGAGAATTATTAATATTAGCTTTTCTCGTAGTGTGGAGGAATCGCTAGTGGCGTGCGATGTTCTATGTCTACCTAGTTATCGCGAGGGATTTGGATCTGTAGTTATCGAGGCAGCTGCTCTAGGAATACCTACAATTGGCTCTAAAATCGATGGTCTTGTAGACTCAATTCAGGAGGATGTGACAGGTGTTTTGGTGAGTCCGCGTTCCACTATGGAACTTTGTACTGCTATGTTAGATTTGGCAAAGAATCGAAACAAGACTGAGAGTCTTGGCCGTGCCGCTTATTTACGAGCGATCGATAATTTTGACTCAAAGTACGTATATAAAAAAATGGCGGATTTTTATTTGGAGTGCTTGAATAGAATAGGCACAAAACGACGCGAAGAGGTATAACAGTGATTCACGTGACGAAACCGTATCTACCGGAACGAAAAAAATTGGATAAATACCTTGATAAAGTTTATGAGTCTAGTTGGCTAACAAATAATGGCCCTTTAGTTAATGAGCTAACTGAGAAGTTATCAGAGTACCTTGGGGTTAAGAATTTACTTCTGGTTAACAATGGCACTTTAGCGTTGCAGATTGCATACAGAGCTCTCAATGTTAATGCGCAAGCCTCAGCTTTGACGACGCCTTTTAGTTTTATTGCCACGGCTAGCACGTTGAAGTGGGAAGGCTTGTCTGTGGAGTTTTCGGATATTGATCCTTCTACATATTGCCTTGATCCAAAAAAACTATCTGGAAAACATGACGTCATTGTTCCGGTACATGTTTTCGGAAACTCATGTGATATTGATGGCATTCAAAAATATGCTGAAGAGAAGAATGCTAAAGTCGTTTATGACGGAGCACATTCATTTGGTGTCCGCTATAAGGGCAAGAGCATTTTTGAGTATGGGGACGCCACTACCATGAGCTTTCATGCTACAAAGCTATTTCATACCGCCGAAGGCGGTGCCATTGTTTTCAAGGATAGGGAAGCTTTAGATCGAGCAAGGTTATTAATTAACTTTGGCATCAATGGTCCGGACTCGATTGTTGGTATCGGTATCAATTCAAAAATGAATGAGCTTCAAGCAGCGATGGGCTTAAGCGTCTTGGAAGAGATTTCAATAATTTTTGAAAAGCGCGAAGAGGTATGGAACTACTATCAGGAAAAACTAAATGGCCTAGTGGGACTACAAACGCTGTGTAAACATTCGACGAATAACTTTGCTTATTTTCCTATTCTCCTTAAGGGCGAAAGTGAGATGTTGAAAATAAAAGATGGGCTGAATTGTTTGGGAATATTTCCACGCCGATATTTTTATCCATCATTAGATACAATTGGCTATCTTGGATGTCAAAGTGTGCAGCCAATTTCTCGTGATATCGCGTCTCGGATCTTGTGCCTTCCTGTGTATCCTGATCTTGTTGAAGGTAAGTTATATCGTCACGTAGTGGAGTCTTTGTTAAAAGTATTATGAAAAAGTTAATAATTATTGGTGCTGGTGGGCATGGTAGGGAAACACTTTGGACTGCGCGAAGGGCTGGATATCAGATAGTTGGTTTTCTCGACGATACGCCAGAACTGCTAGGTAGAGAATTGCTTGGGTGTTCTATCGTTGGAGGGATTAAGGACTGTGATCGTTATTTAGACTCACAGTTTATTGTCGCTTTGGGTTCTTCTAGGTCGCGAGTTAAAATTGTTGAAGTGCTTAAGTCTAGGGATGTTAAGTTTGCGACTGTGATTGATCCGGATGCCATGGTGGACGCTTCGGTTATAGTCGGGGAAGGTACTCTAATTTGTGCCGGAGTTATTTGTACCACCAACATTCAAATAGGAAAGCATTGTATTCTGAATAGGCTTGCAACACTCGGCCACGACGTGAAACTTGGTGATTTTGTGTCAATTGCGCCATCTGCAACCGTCTCGGGCAATGTAAATATAGCAGAAATAGTTGAAATCGGTGCCGGGGCAGTCATTAAAGAGAAAATTGAAATTAAAAGAGAATCTATTCTTGGTATGGGGGCCGTTGTCTTAAAGGATATTCCTACTCGACAAGTTTGGGTTGGTAATCCCGCAAGGTATTTGAAAGATGCCTAACTCTAGTAAGGTGCAGTTTAAGACAAAGCTATTTGGCAGTTACCTTTCTCAGGGATATGTCTCTGTTGTCGGTATATTAATTCTTCCTTATTTTTCGAAAATACTTGGGACAGAGGCATATGGAGTTGTCAGTTTTTATTTAATGTTGCAGATGTGGTTTTCTCTCTTAGACTTGGGAGTTACTCCTACGATCAGCAGAGAGTATGCCCGATTTAAAGCGGGTAGCCTCAGTGCCGGTGAGTTTTTGGCACGGCTTTCGCTTCTCAAGAAGTTTTTCATTGGGATAGGTGTCATTGCGGCTGGCGCGATGTTTGTATTTTCTGAGCAAATTGCAGGAAAATGGCTAAAGGCGTCAGCTATTTCGACGGATAGGATTGTATCTCTTCTTCATTTAATCACCCTTGCTATAGTAATTCGTTGGATGGGAGGCGTTTATAAAGGAATAGTTTTAGGGGCGGAAAGAGTTCATTGGTTAAGCATTTATAATTCGGCAATTGCATCCTTAAGATTTCTCGTTGTGGCTCCTGTATTGTGGGTGTTTGGTCAGACAATAGAAGTTTTTTTCTATTGGCAAGTTTTAGTTAGCATCATTGAGTTGATCTCAGTTTTTTTTGAAATGAGACGATGTATCCCTCATGATGACGGGCAACGAGTAGCTATCGATAAAGCAAAAATATTGAAGTTTTCCGTTTCTTTAGCATTTACTTCTTCTGTATGGGTGCTTGTTACGCAAATTGACAAGTTATTGCTATCAGGAATTCTTCCGTTATCCGAATATGGTGACTTTTCATTGAGTGTGATGGCTGCGAGTGGTGTTTTGATGATCATTGCGCCTCTGGGAACAGTGTTAATGCCATTGATGGCTCGTCTTCATGCAGAAGGTAAAGCTGATGAGATGAAGGGTGTTTATCGAGAGACGACACAAGTTGCAATAATTTTTGCTGGCGCAATTACCATTACACTAGCGTTGTTTTCTAAAGATTTTCTCTTTGCTTGGACTGGGAACATTCTTTTGGCTGAGAAGTGTGGTCGTGTGCTTGGGTATTATGCGATTGGAAATGGTGTTATGGTTGCGTCATCATTTGTTTATTTTTTGCAGTTTGCATATGGAAATTTGAAGTATCACCTCGTCGGAAATCTCATCATGCTCCTTATTTTGGTCCCAGCTATAGTTTTTGGCGCGATTTATTTCGGTGGTGAAGGTGCCGGTGTTAGTTGGATGTCGGTTAATCTTATGTACTTTTTCTTTTGGGTTACCTTTTCTCATAAAGAAATATGTCCAGGATTACTTAGGCCTTGGATGTTCAATGATATAATTATTCTTGTATTTCCAACTTTGCTGATTGCCAGTGGAGTGCGTGTGGTGTTTCCATCTCAAAACGGCAGATTTGCATCTTTGCTAATGGTGCTTGTAGTGTCCATTGTATGCGTACTAGTTGCCTCATTGTGTTCAAGTTATGTGCGACTTCATGTGGGTAGAATTTTAAAAAAAGGGTAAAGCATGAAGGTATCTGTTTGTATAGTAACGTATAACCAAGAGCGATATATTCGAGAATGTCTCGATAGCGTTGTTAAACAAGAATGCACTTTTCCATTTGAGGTGATTGTTGCTGATGACTGTTCGACCGATAAAACTGGGCAGATTGTTCGTGAGTACGCATTAAATTATAGCTGTATCAAGATTCTAAGAAGAGATAAAAATATCGGCTTATATAAGAATTTTATTGATGTGCACAATCATGCGATAGGAGAGTATGTTTGTCATTTGGATGGTGATGATCGATGGCTTCCCGATAAGCTTCAAAAGCAAGTGGACTTTTTGGATCGCAATTTGGAATTTACCGCAGTGTGGACTAAAGCGAATTATTTTGATGATCATGGAAATATTCTTCTGGGGGAGAATTATCATTTCCCTGGGGTGCCTAATGGTGTTGTTGAATTAGGTCAGGCTCTTCGATTAGGGTCTTTTGCCGTTCACAGCTCAATCATGTATAGAGCAACTTCCAGGGTTACCAGAGATATTGATCAGAAGTTGTTAGATTTATATTATACGTGGGAATATCTATCATCTGGTTTAGGAAAAATTTTGGAAGAAGCGTTAACAGAATATAGAATCTTTTCGACAGGAGCTCTTACTGTCTCGGGAAATTATATAATTCGTAAGTTGGCCTGCGAGCATGCTACTTATTATTTACATAAGGACAAAGCATACAAGAAAGATATTTTTATCTTTGCCCTTTTCAACTTTTTATTTGATCTAAGAATGCGCAATAAGACTATTGGCAACTTTTTTAAATTAATGGTGCGTTCGTGTAGTTACATCGAGCCGATACAATTATGGAACACATATAGGATTCTCCGCTTGAGGCCAATACAGTTAAAGAAATGATTCTGATGGATGCGACATTTATAATGTATTTGGTTACTTGTTATGGAAGTAGTTAAAAATCCTGCGTTAGTCATGAGTTTCTCAGTTAAGATATGTGCCTTATGGTATGAATCGTAATTTTATTTCATTTGGTCGTTAAAAGCGAGATTTTTGTGAAAGTATTGGTAACTGGTGGTTCTGGTTTTATTGGAAGTCGTTTAGTAAAAGTGTTAGTCGAAGAAGGGGCACAGGTTCATGTTTTAACCAGAGCTCCCCAAAAATATGATAGAGTTCATGGCGTGGTTACTGTGAAGGGGGACCTCGCGACTGATATATCCATCGATCTTTCGAGCTACGAGGTTATTTATCACTGTGCTGGAGAAATTAGTAATCCGGAGCAAATGTATAAGGTTCACGTCGAAGGAACTTTGAAGCTATTAAAACAGGTTGAACCAAGGACTCGCTGGGTTCAACTGAGCTCCGTCGGAGTCTACGGTTCGCGAATTGCCGATGTAGTCTGTGAGAACAATGCTTTTGCTCCGGTTGGGGATTACGAAAAGACTAAGGCTGAATCTGAAGCGTTGGTAAAGAGATACTGTATAGAAAATGGTATTGCATTTTCAGTCTTGAGGCCATCCATAGTGTTTGGTAGAGACATGAAGAATCAATCGATCATTCAATTGATTCATAGTATTAAGAGCGGGCGATTTGTATATTTTAGCAATCCCGCGTCCGTCGTAATGAATTACGTTCACGTGGATGACGTTGTTGATGCATTGTTAATGTGTGGTATGAGTGAGCGGGCCGTTGGTCAGGATTATATTGTAAATGATCCAATCAGTTTGAAAGACCTCGTTGGTATTGTGAGTCCTGAAGGGAGATTTCTAAGAGTCCCAAAATATTTGGCATTATTTTTAACTAAGGTCTTAGAGATTTTGAAAATTAAGTCTCCGATAACAGAGTCACGCGTTAGGGCGCTAACAAATAAAACCATTTATTCTTCTAGAAAAATTGAAGACCAATTAGATTTTCGCTACTTGGTCGGAGTAGAGAAAGGAGTTCGTGAGATGGTAGATTTTTATATTCGGCAGAACGATTCGATTCAATGAGTATTAAAAATTAAAGGTCTGCGCCATTTGGCGAAGGCCTTCTTCTGTCGTATAGATTGCTTGGTATCCGGTTTTATTATTGCTTTCACTCGAATTAAAATAGAGGGATCCAAAGAGACGTCGAGTGTTACTAGGTGATATTGTATTGAGAATTCTAATTCCAATCTGTCCCGGATTTAATAATATTCGTCTTACACTATTTATTTTTAATATTAAGGTAACTAATTTTTTTAATGTTAGTGGTTCGCTGTCTTGAGGGAGTAAAACTCCGGTTGCTTGAGATTTGAGAACACAGTTGATAAAAAATGTTAAATTCGAAACATAGATCATACTTCGTTTGTTGGAATCATAGCCAAAGGGAAGTATTGGAAACAGTTTTATCAACTTGAAAAGTCGCGGAATATTTCCTTTAGCTCCCTCTCCATAAACCAATGGTGGTCGAATAATTGAAACTAAGAAGTCTTGGGAAGCCATCGCGAACAGGGCATTTTCTGCCATAAGCTTGCTTTTTCCATAAGCTTCACTGGGGAAGCATGGGGAGGATTCCGTAAGAGGAGGTGAGTTGGGCATCAGGTCACCTTGTTGGCCGAAAACATGTGCGGTGCTGATGTAGATAAAGTGTTTTACGCCTTCGTCTTTTGCTTTTTGGGCAAGATTTTTTGTTAGTTCATAGTTGCTTTTAAAGTAAGCGTCCTCGGGAGCACCCTTCATTTGATGTGCGAGTCCTGCTAGATGCACGATAGCATCAATATCTTCGCATGAAAAATGAAATGGTTCATTGGGGCGAACTTGTACGGTATTAAGATTAAATTCATGGGCGTATTCATTCAGGAATACCTTGCCAATAAAACCATTTGCGCCAGAGACAAGGACTTTCATAATAAATCCTAATGGGTAATGCCATCACGTTTAAGGACCTTAAGTCCGGTCAGTAAAAGAATTTTTACATCGAAAGCGAAAGACATATTTTCGAGGTAGAACTTATCCAACTTCACCTTATCAGGAATCGGAATTTCGTCTCGACCATTAATTTGTGCCCAGCCGGTGATACCTGGTCGAATTTTGTCTACCCCAACTCGTGTCCGTAACTCCATCAGGTCAGTTTGATTGAATAGAGCTGGTCGGGGGCCTACGAAACTCATATCTCCCACTAAAACAGAGTAAATTTGGGGCAGCTCGTCTATGCTCGTGATTCTTAAAAACCCACCAATGGGCGTCAGAAATGAATCAGGATTTGAGACTAAGTGCGTTGCGACTTGTGGAGTGTTGATTTTCATCGATCTAAACTTGGGCATCAAAAAGATGGAGTTATTTTTTCCAACCCGTTTTGACCAGTGGATTGCAGGTCCTTCGGATGTCAGACGAACTGCGATGGCTACAAGTGCAATTGGAATTGAAAATAGAAGAGTCAATGGAATTGCCAGGAGGAGATCGAAAAGTCTTTTTGTCATGGGTAATTAATTTAAAAGACAAATGATACAAAGTGCAACCACATATGTTGTTCTCCTTAGGATCCTGTGACATTATTCTGTATGTTAAACAGGATGTTATTCATGTACACTCGGCTTGCAACTCTGCCTCGAAAAGTTAAGCTTTTGATACTGTTTTTTTGCGACATAATTTTATTGCCACTGGCCTTGTGGTCGGCAATTGCATTGCGGTATGGAACTATTCATCCAGATGTTCAAATATACTGGTGGGTTTTTATTATAGTTCCGTTTGTGACTGTGCCGATCTTCATTCGCGTTGGGCTTTATCGTGCGGTAGTTCGTTATGTAGATGAAAAGGTTCTTTATACAATCTTTTACGGTGTTTCGTTATCGGTGTTGCTATTGACTGCAGCAGTTCTTCTCGGGGGCGTCGTGGGGCTTCCAAGATCGTCTATTCTGATTTATTGGTTGATGTCAGTATCTTATATCACAGCTAGTCGATATATGGGACGCGGAATTCTCAGGTCTTTAGAGAGAACAGAGGGGCGGAAGAAAGCAAAAGTCGCTATTTATGGTGCCGGGAAAGCTGGATTGCAAACTGCGATGGCTCTCTTGTCTGGAACGGAGTATCGACCGGTTTTGTTTTTTGATGATTCAAAAGATCTCCATGGTACTTCGCTATTAGGAATCCGAGTCTATGATCCTCATCGTGCTCAGGCTCTTATGGCTGAGTATGGTTGTGATCAATTATTGTTAGCAATGCCATCAGTGTCGCGAAGTCGACGCAAAGAGATCATCGAGAAATTCGAAACAACCGGTGTTCAACTTAAAACAATCCCCGGAATGGGTGAGTTAGTAGATGGCTCTGTCAAGGTAGAAGACATTCGAGAAGTCGGAGTTGAAGATCTTTTGGGGCGTGATGCTGTTCCGCCATTTGAGAGCCTTTTAGATAAATGTATTCGGGAAAAGATTGTTCTTGTGACGGGAGCGGGCGGGTCTATTGGTTCTGAGTTATGTCGTCAGATAGTTCGTTCGGCGCCTCAAAAACTTATTTTGTTGGAACAAAGTGAATTTGCACTTTACAAACTAGAGCAAGAATTAAGCAAAGAGTTTTCGGCGATTAAGCTTATTCCAATCTTAGGAAGTGTTTTGGATAGTGTACAAGTATCCACCCTAATTTTGGAACAAAGGGTTCATACAATTTATCATGCTGCGGCGTATAAGCACGTGCCCCTGGTTGAGAGTAACGTTGTTTCTGGCGTTCTTAATAATGCTTTCGGAACATATACTGTTGCGAAGGCGGCACTTGATGGAGGGGTGGAAACTTTTGTTTTGATTTCGACGGACAAAGCGGTTCGTCCAACCAATGTAATGGGAGCGTCAAAACGTTTTGCAGAAATGATTTTGCAAGCAATGCAAGCGCAGAATTGTAAGTCAAGTACGCGTTTTTGTATGGTTCGTTTTGGTAATGTACTTGGATCATCAGGCTCTGTGGTTCCTTTGTTTAAGGAGCAAATCCGCCGTGGCGGGCCGGTGACGGTAACTCACCCGGAGGTCACACGGTACTTTATGACGATTCCTGAGGCGGCTCAGTTAGTTTTGCAAGCTGGCTCAATGGGCACTGGTGGTGATGTTTTTGTGCTGGATATGGGTGAGTCCGTTAAGATTGTCGATCTTGCAAAAAAAATGATCGAACTTAGCGGCCTCTCCATACGAAACCCACAGACCGGGGCGGGGGACATTGCAATCGAATTTGTTGGGTTGCGTCCTGGCGAAAAGCTTTATGAAGAACTTCTTATCGAAGACAATGTTTTACCGACAAGTCATTCGAGGATTATGCGTGCGGAGGAGAAGTATCTTCAATACCCGGAATTAGAGAGGTATATGGAGGAAATTCGCGGGCTTTGTGAACGAGGCCATTCCGTAGAAGTTCGTAAGCAGCTTCACAAGATGATTCCTGAGTTTAAACAGACGGGACACGATTAACGTCACTAAAATAGAAGCTCAGAATAGACTGCCTCAGAGAACTTTTCCCTCTGCCAGTATGGGTCGCCCAGTGCCACAGGAGAGTTCTCTGTGCAGAGATTGAATAACTGAGTGTAGTACTGAGAGTTTTTTACTCCAGTAGAGTTAGCAATCATCGCAGGAAGGCAGTAAATAGGTTTGTCGGCGAAAGCAGTCGGGAAGTCCGGCGTGCTTTCATTTATAAGCTTGAAAAACATACTGACTTTGTCGACATGAATGAGGTCTTGTGACGTAAAGTCTTGTCTCAAATGGAAGTTGCCATCGTGAAGTGACTGCGCTCCATCGCTAAAATAGGTCGTTGGAAATGTCTCGTTTTTATAGAAAGCTTCGTTAAGAGACGGCTTGTGGTCTCCAAAGACAAAGACTGCAACCTTACGGTTATTCTGTTTTGCAATAGCGCTAAGTTCTTGTTCGAACGCTAGATAGTCACTCACGGCAACTTTAACTTTTTGGTTGTAGCTGTCGATGCCGCCATCGCCATTTTTATCAGGGTACGGACCATGAGTATAGAAGGTCATGATATGATTGTATATCGGGGCTGAGGATTTCGAGTCGGTAGTGTACTGCTCGAGGATTTTCTTGTATGCGACAGCGTCCCTAGGCCAAGAAGTCGGCTCTTTGGTCATATCATCATAGAAAAATTCTTTTTCGAATCCAAGTTTTGGAAGTGCTTCTTCTCGGTTCCAACTAGAAGGGCTACCATTGTGGTAATAGTAGGATCGGTACTGATTGTTCTTCAGTAAGATCGGCAAAGTTTCTTTCGGGGCAAAGTTTTTTCCATAAAGTTGAAATTTTACGCCAGGTAACCCATTTGCAGGGAAGCCCGTTATGGCTTCGAACTCTGCCTCTGCAGTGTTGCCGCCATAAACTGGTGAAATTAAGCTGCTGACTTTATAGCCATTGGAAGGAAGCTTTGCAAAGTCATTATGCAGTAGTGAAGAGGGGTTGCTTTCAAAATAACAAGACTCACAAGCAACCACAAAAATATCATAGCCTTCCAGAGACGGAGCGAGGTGTTTCTGGTTAGGCTTCATGTTCGCAAAGAACTGATGAGGCCCGGCCTTGGGTTTTGCACTCATAGCCAGTGTCTGAATAAGATGCGCAAAAACACCATTTTGCTTGATGTTGTCGTGCGGACTGAAATAGTTAAACCCAATTTCCATTTTTGCGAGGGCCGTGTTTGTTGTATCAAACACGGGCAAAGAGCTGCCATAAAAATAAATTGCCGTAAAAAGACCCACTAAAGCCGGGGCATATTTTTTCTGGGGTTGCCATTTCTTATAGGGGATAAGCAGGCTTAGAAATGCTAAAGCAATGATGATCATTTTCCCCGTGGGCATGAACCCATGAACAGCAGAAGCTTGCCTTAAATAAAGCAGATCTTGCGCCATCAGGACTCGTTGGGTGAAAAAATATTTTGTCTCACTGATGATATTAAAAACGAGGAAAAGGACTAAGACTAAATGATAGGAAAAAAGCTGCGTAAAAAAGACTCTTAATCCCAGAGCAAAAGCAAACGGAAGCGAGAAGAGCAAAATAGCTCCCCATGTGAAATGATTGTACATGGAGAAATGAGTGAGCCATAGAATGAAAATCATTCCGAAGGCGAGCTTTTTGTTACTGGTCATCTGAAAAGAGTATCTTTGGATTGCGTGTTTGAAAAGACCAAATGTGCTTAGTGTCACATTCTAGATTATGAGTGGGGTCGCCCTGGAAACATCAGAATGTTTATCCGATGACCACAACAGTTTGGTGTTTAAATTTTATGAGGAATTTCACATATAAAAAATTAGTAACTAGTCGCATTATATCAAGTGGATCTAGTCCTAGGCAGCCTCGCACATTTTATTTTTGATGCTTTCGTTTTTCACCATTATAAACTTTTTATTGAGTAGGTTTTCAGGGTTGAACTCATAATAGGAATCTTTGTACTT
>JBJTMR010000235.1:0-17854 GCA_046070625.1 Bdellovibrio sp.
ATACTCAACAAAGAGTTCTAAATCGCGGCGATAAGCCATCACCGTATTCTGAGAACGTCCTCGTACATTTTGCAGTTCATCAAAGAAGTCGATCCAAAGAGGTAAATCCATACCAACATTAGACCCAGACTTTTATCCAAGAGCAAGAAGTATTATGTCACAAAAAAACAGAGCCCCGGCTTTACCGGGGCTCTTGATTATTCCTTTATAATTCTTCCTATTGGAAAGACATCCCGAAATTTGATGGGCATGTATAACCATTCACTTGAATCACACCGATTCCAGATGACAAACGATAGGCGCCAGTTGTTCCAATATAACCACCATTAAAGTTCAAAAGCATCCCTTGATCGATGATCATGCGCACGGAGTTCGCCCCAGATGTTGCCAAAAGCTCCATTCTTGGAATCATCCCTGCTGTACTCATCGTCGCCACAGAAGTCGTTTGAACATTATAAGTTCCCACTGGAATTCGGCAAGTTGCTGTATCAACGCTATAGTACCATTCAGAAGATACAACCATCTGACCTTGCAATGCTGCAGGTCCATTATACAGATTGTAACTTGAACTAGATCCTGGAACAAATTGACTGCCATTCACATACAAATTCAAATTCAAATTCACCGCGCCGGACGGAATGTATCCAGAAGACATATTCTCTGAAGCCACAGTGCCAATCGCCAAGGGGTTTGCAATTGCAGAACATCCAGAACAGTTGCTTGTCACAAGACCGTTTAGAGTGTCGGCGCCGCCACCGCCGCCTTTGTTTCCGCAGGCCGCGAAGGTAACAACAAGAGCCATCAATGCGATCACTTTGGTGACAGTCTGAGCTGGAAAACCTTTCGTGATTTTTTTTACGTTTTCCATAATTTTCTCCTCATTCTTTACTTATTAAAATCGTTCTTAAAAAATCTTTAAATCTTATCTAATTACTGGAAAGCCGCTGCTCGTGAAATTCCAGAGAAGGTACCAAGTTTTCTGTAACCATCGTTTGGAACCGTCGATGATTTATTGATCACAGAAGTCGAGCGGCAGTTGAAAGGACCGTTTGTGATATACCAGCAGCTTCTGTAAGGAGACTGCTGAGTATATGACTGTGCAAAGTTTTTGTAATAAACAGAACCCGTTACAACATCACCAGTCCCTTGTGCGTCACCTTGATTCACAACATTGTCGATCACCAAAACAATGGCACCGTAACTGTCTTGAAAAAATCCTGTAAATGCTGTTCTACCGCTTAATGTAAACCATCTGTTGAACTCAGCTTCCAAAGCGTTATTGTCATTCAAACCTTTATATGAAGCGTTTCGACCAGCGCCGGCTGTGAACGTTCCATTGTATGAATAACCTGTGTCCGTATAAGAAATATTCACAGTTCCTGCATAACGACCGTTTTCAACCTGTTGCAATTGTACTTTCACTTTAAAATTCTGTGGGTCATTCAATGGGTGGCTACCAACATAAGAGTTGAACTCTGCGATCGACACTGGCGTGAAAGTCGCTTCATTAGAGTAGCTTGTTGTATCCGTTGATGTAGACCCATCTGGAGATGTCGGAATCGATCCCGTGTTGCTACCACCGACCTGACCTGGGCCCACGGCTGATGAATCGGCTACCATCTTATTAGATCCGCAACCAACTCCCATTACTGAGAATGCAGCAACCAAGATCATCATTTTAGCATTGAGCGTTTTCATATCAGCCTCTCTTTAAGGATTCCGTTTTTTAAAGGATGTCCTCACACTGATACCTTTGCTATGCCCATGCCAACCTCAAAAAAGGCCTCTAACCACCTGTAACAACTAGGCTTTTTATTTCTTTCTCAGACTGAAACAAACACCTTTTGAGTGACTAACACCCTCTGGAAAGCGCAAAAACGGCATACACCCGTTAAAGTAGACCCGCCCAAACCTTCGCCAAAAAAAGA
Source organism: Bdellovibrio sp. (assembly GCA_046070625.1). Taxonomy (GTDB): domain Bacteria; phylum Bdellovibrionota; class Bdellovibrionia; order Bdellovibrionales; family Bdellovibrionaceae; genus Bdellovibrio. The sequence goes on from JBJTMR010000235.1 coordinate 1,929, forward strand.
AATACTTAAGATTTTTCCTCGGTTTACCGAGAAGGGGCTTGTATCAATTTAATAAAACAAGGATTTATTTTATGACAGTCACAGCAACAAATGTTCTTATCTTGGGCGCGGTCTTCATGTTCGCAGCTCGCGTATTCATTGGTTTCTAAAAAGCACCAAGAGATGAGCCATCACAGGCTTCGTAATAAAAAAAGGCCGATTTATCGGCCTTTTTTTATCTTCAGCGAAAGCTCTCACCATTCTTTATAAGTTCCTCGCCAACTTTGCTAACGGATAATAGTGTTTTAGAATCTGAGCAAAGTTTTTCCCCTGCGCCCCTAATGCCCGACTGCCCCACTGACAAAGCCCCACACCATGACCAAATCCTCGTCCGGTAAAAGTGTATGTCTCATTTTCAGACTTTAGATCGAATAAAGCACTTCGCAAATCTTGAAACCCCAAAGCTTGGCGAAAGTCATTCGCATTAAAAGTTATCTCCTGCCCATCTTTGGTGGCCACCTTGATCCACTCGACTCGGGAATCGGTGGGACTTCGAACAAGGGATACTTTCCTAATAGGTGCCGTACGTAACTTACGAGCCAGATCCTCTTTGCTCACCTTCAAGCTCCATTGAGCACTCGGGCTGGTTGGACAAGAAGCATCCACAGCCGTGCCTGTATTCACTCCGGCACTCCAAACGCTTTTAGCGGTCGTCGTCTTGCCCCCGCAATCTGCATGATAGAAGGCTTTCAGAACCTTTTTGTTGGGACCTTCCAGACGGAGTCCCTCAGTTTCGCGCACCGCTTGAAGTGCTTTCTTAATTTTAACGTCATTTTCATCTTCAGCCACGACGTGACGAAACACTTGATCCAAAATAGAACTTTCCAAATGATAGGCGTGGCTCTTTCGTTCGTTGACGACGGCTAAAGTATACGACCGAGCCGCTACCGCTTGGGCCTTTAATGTTTCAAGAGGCCACCCCAAAGGCATCTCGCTGGCCAGCACGCCCACGATATATTCATCCAACGGCATCACGCCCACGACATCCAGATGCTGCGTACCGCTTGCTGCCAGCAAAACACGCCCTGGCAAGTTTTGCGCTCCGGCTCTTAATCCGTCTCCTTGAATCAGCAAATACTTTTCAGCAAACAGGTGTTCGACGTCTTTGTTGTTCACTCTTAAAGCCCAAAGACTTTTCGCATTTTTCTTAATCAAACGGACTTCAACTTGGGAGTTATTAGGAATGGCCACCGGACGATATGGCTGGGAAAGGTTTTGAAAACGCAAACCGACACCGGAAATTTGCACCTTCTGAGGCAATGTCAGCAAGCGCACACGAACAAGATCTTTTTCAGGAACCAGCGACGATTGAGCATCTTGAACATAGGTCACTAACACAAAAAGAAAACACAAGGCTGCCCAAAGAAATTTCACCGTGACCCCATCCGTGGAAATAAAAAAGGCAAGCTGTCCTAACTTGCCTTCTTCTATTTAACCAAATAAGACCACGAGTACGAAAGTCTAGTTTTGCTTATTCATATCAATGAATGGCTTAACCATATCTAGTGGCAGCGGGAAAATAATCGTATTCGACTTATCACCAGCGATTTCCGTCAAAGTTTGCAAGTAAGCCAACTGCAAAGCCGATGGCGATTCAGCCAACGTTGTCGAAGCCGCGGCCAACTTTTCAGCACGCTGGACTTCCCCTTCAGCACTGATGACCTTTGCACGGCGCTCACGCTCTGCCTCGGCTTCACGAGCCATCGCTCTTTGCATTTCCTTCGGCAGGTCAATTTGCTTCACTTCAACCATCGTAACTTTAATACCCCAGGCCTCTGTATGCTTATCCAGAATTCCCTGAAGGGCTGAATTGATTTTATCACGATGTTCCAAAACATCATCCAAAGGATACTGGCCCATCACCGAACGCAAAGTCGTTTGCGCCAACTGGCTCGTCGCAAAATAGTAATCTTCGATTTTTGTGATCGCTTCCATTGGGGAAACCACTTTAAAATAAACAACAGCATTCACCTGCATGCTGACATTATCCTTGGTGATCACATCCTGCGGCTGCACGTCCATAGCAATAGTACGAGTACCCACTTTGATCATGCGTTCAACAAACGGAATCAAAATAATCAACCCGGGGCCGCGCACATCAACTGCTTTACCCAAACGAAGAACGACACCACGGTCCCACTCGTTTAGAATCTTCACCATCGAACTAAAGACGATGGCACCGATGATAATCAGAACTATAAGAAACTCCATATCCTTAAACTCCTCTTTCTATTTTTTCTTTTTAACATTCAAGGTTAAACCCTGGCGTCCAGTCACCACGACCGTCGTTTGCGCTTCCAGAGAATCTTCAGAAACAAAATTCCAAGTTTCACCCAAAATTTGAATCTGGCCGCTGTGTCCGTTGGCTTCGACCTTCACCACAATTCCTTCGTTGGAAAGTAAGTCGTGATCCGTATCGCGAGTTTTCAAACGCAGAGTTCTGACCGCTAAAAATCCAATCCCCAAAAAGAACGATCCCAAAATCAAGACAACTGGGATGATCAATGACAATGGCAAACTATATCCGGTGGCCTGAGTGTCAAACAAAAATAAACTCCCTACAAAAACGGAAATGAGTCCGCCAATCCCTAGCATTCCAAAACTTGGCAAGAAGATCTCTGCGACTAAAAAGGCAACACCCAATAAAATCAAAACCAGGCCACCCCACACGACGCTTAACTTATGAAACGCAATCAAAGACAAAACCAACCCCAGGCCGCCAATGACTCCAGGAGCGATGAGGCCCGGATGAGTGATTTCGACATACAGCAGGGCCAAGCTTCCCATAAATAATAAATAGGCAAACTCGGGATCTGCCACAAAACTTAAAACGTTGTATCGAAGATCTGGTTGAAACTCACGCAAATCACCAACCACCACGTCCACGGTTTTGTTAGAACCAACAACGACCTTTTTGCCTTGTGCCGCTTTTAAGAAATCTGTTTCATTGTCCGCCAAGAAATCCAAAGCTTTTAATTTCACAGCTTCTTCCGAGCTGACGGCTTTTGCCTCTGTGATAATATCACGAGAAAAATCCAGACTGCGCCCTCGAAGCTTCGTCACACCTTCCAGCCAACTGACCGTGTCGTTGATCATTTTTTTACGCAAATCATCTGGCATCTTTTCGCCCGTGCCCAAAATCGGAGTCGCCGCGCCGATATTCGTCGCGGTCAACCCACCGTTCACGTGACAGGCTTGCAAAATAATAGCGCCGGCGCTGCCCGCGTGACCACCCTTCGGTGTAATCAAACACAAATACGGAATGGACGAAGCCAAAATGCGCTCAACCACCAGGCGAGTCGTCATCAAGCTACCACCGGGTGTATTCATACGTAAAAATATGGAATCACATTTATTTTCAATGGCACGCTTTTCAGCGCGTTCAAGATAGTCACTGGTCGAGGCAGAGATGGCATCGTTGATGGTCACAGCCAGCGTACAAGGAGCCGCCGACACCTTTGTCCCAAGTAGCAGAAGCATTATTGAGACAAAGAGTTTCATCATAAACCAAGCTCCTTCATCACTTTCTGCAAATCATTCCAGACGACTTTTTTAGCCCCCGGATCTTCAAGCAAATAGGCCGGGCTGTAGGTTTCAATCCATTTCCCCGGACCCTTAAAGATCATCTCGCCTAAATCCTTCGGAAAAGAACTAAAAACGACGACGACTTTGCTTTCACAAATTTTCGCCAGCTCCGAAGGCAGCTGAGAACGATCATCGACGGTGCAATCTAATTCCAATATCTGAATATTACGGAGCTTCATCGCCGCTTTCATCTTTTCATAAAGATCTTTGACCTGAGGCAAGAAAAAGCTTTCTTTGGCCTGGGTCAAAATATTCAAGAATATGAGCTCACGATATACGATCTCTGTCGGCGCGAAGGGACCCTTTTCCGTAAAGAACTGCGTCTTCGGAATGGTTTCCGACATCGGTTGGGATGAAGAAATGTCAGAGATCATAACCTTTTGCAGGCCCAAAACCTCTTCAAGATATTGAATGTAGTCCTTCATAGCGCAGGATTTTACTCAGAACCCCGACCATAGACCATCAAAACCGGGCTTAATGCAGTGCTTTTTTGTCTCAAGCTGAGACGAAAACAACCGATAAGTTCCCTGTAAGTTAATTAATGCGAGATGACGGCAAGGAGGCCCCATGGAAATCTTCAAGTTCAATATCATCCCTACAGAAGAATTCATCAAACGCGAAAGTTTCCGAAATGCCGTTAACAATTGTGACCTTTGCAGCGCTCCCCTGGAATTTAATTATCGTCAATTGGCAGACCACGCGGTTCTTCAAGAAGAGTCTAAATGCCCCGTGTGCGCCAAGGAACATTCTCCGACTCAACATCGCGTTCACTAACTGATTCCTCACAGGATCACTGAAAAACAGTCCTCCCTCTTGAAAACTCATGTCACGCTCGTTGCTGTGATCACGATGGAGGACCTATGTACACGCGCTTCCTTTTATTGTCTTTTGTTTTAGCCGCTTCCCAAGCTTTCGCCTACCCCGCTATTGGTGACAAAGTCACTTGGTCAGGAACAATAAAAAATACTGTCGGAGAATCCTCGGAAATTCTGATCACTAAAGAAGTGATCGACTTCAATCAATCTGACAAGCAGTGGAAAATAAAAATCCATACCCAAATCGGCAAAGACTCTTCCGAAGAAATAATCAATGTCGCTGAACTATTCACCCATGAACGCTATCAAGACATTTTGAAAAACTGCGAGTCTCAGGGTGGCGTGATTGAAGAGGTCACCACCAATCCTGGGAAATACACAACGTGCAAAACTCGCACGATCACTGACGATGGCACCTTAGTTGAAAAATGGATGGGCGATATACCCTTTGGAGTCGTCAGCAAATCAACTCAAGAACAAGCTGGCGTTATCACCAGTCAGTCTCCTGCGCGCAACATTCTTAGAGATCTTTGATTCTTGATCCCATATATTTGTAAAAAGAAATCACCGTCAAGCCGACAGCGGATGCCACCAAAGCCCCCCCTGTCGTGCTAAATCTCGCAACGGTTCCCCAGCTCACAGCTCCTAAGGACATACCGGCATAAAAGACTGCTAGAAACACTCCTAGCATGGTCGCTTTCAAGTGAGATTTTCCGGTCAGCTGACGAGACGACATATTCATCAACGTCGCAAGAATCAACCATCCAATCCCTGCAAAGAACATGGCCTCACACATATAAACATAACTTGGAGCAAGGCCCATCAAAAACAATCCCACAGAGTAAACCAAATAAGCACCAGCCAAAGATTTATCTGTCTTATGCGGCATCATGATTTTCTCTGAATAAATTGCACTGAAACAAGCGCCCAGCCCCAGAAATCCTAAAAGAGATCCATATTCCCAGCTCGACAACTGCAGCTCCACACGACCACGTGTTGGATACAGGGCCCACAATGCTGACGCAAAGAAGGTCACCATAAAGATTTCAACCCACAACTTCATATTGTGGAAAGAAAACAAAAATTTCCATTCGTCTTGAGTAAAAGCGATTTGCTTTTTAACTTCAGGTTGCGCCGAGACAACTTCTTTCACTGGCCATTTCCAGAAAAAGAATATCAACCCCAAGAATGAAATACTGTTCAAGAAAAATGCAGCCGATGGTCCCAAGCTCCCCAACACACCACCACCAATTGTCGGCCCCAATACTCGAGTGATGTTAATACCCATGTAATAGACCAGGATCGCCTGAGCCTGAGATTCATTCGGCACAAGATCCGTAAGGACGGACTGAAATGGCGGGTTGGTCAGAGCAAACCCCACGCCCATGATAAGTGACAGTAACAAAAGCGAAGATTCCGTAATGGTCCCCTGCCAAACCAAATAAGCCAAAGTCGCCGCTGACAAAAACATTCCCGACTGGGCGACTAACAAAATTTTTCGCCGATGCCCTTGGTCCGCTAAGAAGCCCACCGGGATACTTAAAAACACCACCGGTAAATTTGCGGTAAATGACAAAAGAGATATCACTAAAGGTGACGTCGACAAATGGGTCATGACCCAGCTAGATGCCACGTCTTGAATCCAGGTTCCCAAATTCGACAGAAAGGCACAGATCCAAAACGCACGATACACAGGAATTTTTAGAGGAGACCAGATGGATTCTTTCATGACGTTTTCAGCATACTACGGAATATCTTTGCGACCAATTTCTTCTTCATAAAAAATATCAACATCAGGAGGTGCTTATGAAAGCCTTATTGGGTATTTTCCTTGGCAGTTTAATGACTGTGTCTTTTTCGACAACACAAGCCGCGCCCGAAACAACACTAGACCCTGGTAGTACCAGTACCGAGGTCATCCTCAGCAATGATCCCCATACGAATGCCGCCTACTACAACTACAACTTCGGCAACGTCCGCGTGAATTACTCACGTTATCACAGATTCAACCTTACCAACGACACCGGAAAACCCGTCTTCGTGAGCAATGTCGTTCTGTTAGGAAATGGCTTCCGTGGTTGGAACCACTGTTACGGATGGCTCTATCCATGGCAACGTTGCTCCACCCAGGTTGAGTTTCGTCCTTGGTATCAAGGCTCGTACTCGGGCCAACTCGCCTTCTATGTGAGCTCCGGGAATATTTTCGTAAATCTGTATGGCTGGGGTGTTTACTGGTAAAGAAAAGAGATGAGGTATTGGATGTACACCCGTAACGGGTGTACAAAATTAATCCCTTGGGAATATCAATCTATCCTTAAGAAAATCTTCTCAGGATCTTGCTTAAGAAGCCTCGTGCTTGGTCGACTCTGAAAACATACCCTAAACCGAAATACAAAACACCGTACAAGCCACAAGCGATCAAAGCCTTGAAGATAACATGAAGATGCTCGTTCACAATATTACGAACCACCACAGCTCCAACACCGGCACTGATGATAGCAATCGTCCACACTTTAAATTGGAACTTCATGGGCAATCCAGTTTGCCCGATTTTTTTGTTCAAAGCTCTGCGCAAAAAGAAGAACTCAATCCATCCAGCAATCCCCGCAGAAGCAGTCAATCCGGGAGTTCCCCACTGTGGATCCAAGCCAAAAGCCTTAGGCAAATAAAAGGCGAAAAGGATGCCCAACAATGTCGTCGCGATGACTCGCAAAATCGCAAAGCGCAGTGGGGTTCTGGTGTCCTTTAAAGAATAAAAGGTCGAAGAATACAAACGCCCCAATGTCGAAGCGAGCAAACCCACCGTGGAGCCGACCAACACCATCCAAACTGTTTGCGTACTATTGCTATCAAATTGCCCCGTCTGAAAAACAGCGCCGACGATTAAATCACCTAGCAGCAAAAAAGCCACCACACTAGGAATGACGAAGAAAGCAATTTGTTGCAAGCCTCGGTTCAGGCGATTTTTCAAATACTCCTGAATTTCCTCATCACTTCCCACAGCCTGTGACATGCTTGGCAATTCGGCTGCGGAAACGCTCATTCCGAAAAGACTGACGGGCAATAAATATAATGTTTGCGCGTAAGCCAAGGATGACACTGCACCCGTCGGAAGCAAGCTTGCCAACATATTGTCAATATAGGCACTGACTTGCACAACTCCGCGAGATACCACAACAGGAACAAAGTTGCGCAAAATAGTTATGACACTGGATACGTTCAAATCTAAAGACGGCCAGATCTTTTTTCCTAAGCGCAGCGCCGATGGCAATTGCACGAAAAATTGTAAAAAGCTTCCCGCAACCAAGCCCCACGACACGGTGATCGCCAAATCGAACTGTTCCTGCTTATTTCCCCATAACAAAAGAGTCGCAATGATCGTAAAGTTCCAAATAACTGGGGCCACATAAGAAAGGAAAAACTTTTTGTGAGAATTCAAAATCCCCAGACACCATGCTGACATCACCAGGAAGCCCGTTCCCGGGAAAAGGATTTGCACGATCTTAATCGTCAGCTCACGCTTTTCCCCCGTGAATCCTGGCGCGATGATTTCAATCAAAAATGGCGTCGCAAATACGCCACCAATCACCAGAACCGAGGTCATTAAGAACATCAAACTTCCGATAACAGAGGCAACTTTTGCCGCTTCCTCATCATGTTTTTTTGCTAAAAGCGAGGCATAGACCGGAATGAAGCTTGCCGACAAAACGCCTTCACCGAAAAGATTCTGTAAAAAATTAGGGATCTTCAGAGCGGCCTTAAAGGCATCCCCGGCGGCAGAGTTACCAAAGAAATGAGCGAACACCCGTTCACGTACCAGACCGGCAATACGGCTAAGGAAAATACCAATACCTACTAAAAACGCGTGGCCAGTCATAGATGTGTTCTTCTTTGCTCAGTCGCTATTATGCTTCTGGTTCGATTTCTTCTTCTTCCGAATCATTAAGTTGCAAGATAACACGTTCGGCAAGGACGCGGTTAAAGCCCTTTAATTTTGCAATCTCTGATGGTTCGGCCATTCTGATTTCATCAATAGAGTTGAACTGAGTCAAAAGAGTTTTCTTTCTTTTTTCTCCAAGCCCCACGACGTAATCCAACTCGCTCTCAAGCGAAGTTCCTTCGCGCAACTTGCGGTGATAAGTAATGGCAAAGCGATGGGCTTCATCACGGATTCCCACCAAAATATGCAAAGCTTCGGCATTGTGTTTGAAAATCACTGGATTCTGACGTCCCGGCAGGAAGAATCTTTCCTCCGTGGACTCCACTTCCTTCTTTTTGAAGTCGCTTTCCGTGCGCGCTTTTGCCAATCCCACCACCGGAATGTCTTGACGACCGATCTCCTGAAGGATCTTCATGGCCTGCGCCAACTGCCCTTTACCACCATCAATCACAATCAATTGAGGGTCTTCATACTCGGTATGTTTAAACCTGCGACTAAGGACCTCATACATAGAGGCAAAGTCATTAATTCCTTGAACCGTGCGGATTTTATAACGGCGATAGTGATCCTTGGCAGGAACACCCTCTTCAAAGACCACTTGAGAGGCCACCGTTTCCGCCCCCTGGAAGGTCGAAATATCATAACACTCAATACGACGAGGCAGCTCGGGCAAGTTGAAACGCTCTTTGATTTCTTCCAGACCGCGGAGTTTTTCTTCGGATTTAGAGACGTATTTTAAGAAGTGCGCCTTGGCGTTTTCATTCGCCATATCCACCAAGCTACGCCCACGTTCATCCGTAGCAAAACGCACCGTGACCTTAGAATCAGAGCGCTCTTTCAAAACTTCTTCCATCAGTTTTGAAAGATCTTGCCCAATATCCAAAGGCAAGAGCACATCATCCGGAATAAAGTTGTCGTCGTAATATTGATTAAGGAAATCCACCAACCACTCGCGATGATCTTCAACGGGATCATTGGGGTCAAAGTGCGGCAGAAAGTGCGGTCTCGTTCCGATCACTCGACCCGCACGAACGTGCACCGTTTCAATCAAACAGCCACGTTCATCACCAAAGAAGCCCACGGCATCTTGGTCTTTCTCGGTAGTATCGTTGATGACCGCTTGTTTTTCCAAAATCGCTTTGATGGAACTAATGGAGTCGCGCAGACGAGCTGCGACCTCAAACTTTTCCTCTTCTGCGGATAACATCATCTTTTCAGTCAAAGACTTGATGACCTTTCTATTCTGACCTTTCAGGAACAATTTGGCTCCTTCAACTTCAGAACGATAGTCTTCTTGAGAAATGTACTCCACACAAGGGGCCGTACAACGGCCAATTTGATAAGTCATGCAGGGGCGTTTGCGGGTCACAAACATCGCATCGCCACAATCGCGAACTTTAAAGGTCCGATTCAAAAAGCGAATAGTCCCCTGCACCGCAAACCCTGAGGTATAAGGACCAAAATAGAGGGATCCGTCCTTTTTCACCTTCCGCGCCAAATAAAGACGCGGAAACTCTTCACTCCAGGTAAAGCGAATATACGGATAGGCCTTATCATCGCGCAGACGAATATTATATTTCGGGCGATGCTTTTTAATAAGCGAAGCTTCTAACAAGAAAGCTTCCACTTCGGTTTTGGTTAAAATGTATTCAACTTCCAGGATATTGGAAACCAGCAGGCGAGTCTTCGGCGAATGATCCTTGCTATCAGTGAAATAACTGCGCACACGATTGCGCAGGCTTTTTGCTTTGCCGATATAAATGATCTTATCCCCAGGACCTTTCATGAGGTAAACCCCACTCTGGGTCGGGAACTCCTTCACCCGCTCTTTGATTTCTTCAAACCGGCTATTTGAGGCCATCTTTATTCACCTGCGCACTTTCGGCTTCGATTTCACCGTTGCGCAAACTCAACTCCATAATTTGCAGACGTTTGACTTCGTCACGCACCTTTGCGGCCTCTTCAAATTCCAGATCCGCAGAAAGTTTTTTCATTTTCGCGCGCAGTTTTTCAATTTCTAAAGTGAGCTTATTAGGTTCATGAGCAAACTTATTTAGGATCGCCTGATTGCGGTTTTCACCTTGAAGAGGACCGCCAGACAACGAACCATCAAAAGTTTCACCCAGGCCGTCTCTGATTTTCTTTTTGATCGATTGCGGAGTGATCCCATGAGCTTCATTGTATTCTTGCTGAATACGACGACGACGTTCTGTTTCACCGATGGCTTTAGCCATACTTTTAGTGATCACATCGCCATACAAAATCACGCGACCATTCAAGTTCCTTGCCGCACGACCAATCGTTTGAATTAAGGATCTTTCAGAGCGTAGGAAGCCTTCTTTGTCCGCGTCTGTGATGCCAACCAAACTCACCTCAGGAATATCCAACCCCTCCCGAAGCAAGTTGATCCCGACCAAAACATCGAACACACCAAGACGCAAGTCTCTCAAAATTTCAGTTCGTTCTAAAGTATCAATATCACTGTGCAGGTACTTGACCTTAATGCCCAGATTTTCATAGTACTCAGTCAGATCCTCTGACGAACGCTTGGTCAGTGTCGTAATAAGGACGCGCTCGTTTTTGCTAATACGATCGCGGATTTCTTTCAACAGATCATCGACTTGATGTTTAACCGGACGAACCTCTACCACAGGATCAATCAAACCTGTCGGTCGAATGATTTGCTCGACAATAACGCCCTCTGATTTTTCCAACTCATAATTTCCTGGAGTCGCAGAAACGTAAACAACCTTATCCATCATTTTTTCGAACTCTTGAAAATTCAAAGGTCGGTTGTCTAACGCCGAAGGCAAACGGAAACCATGTTCCACCAAGGTCGACTTGCGCGCACGATCCCCGCGATACATCCCCCCGATTTGCGGAATTGTCACATGGGACTCGTCCACGAAAGTTACAAACTCTTTGGGAAAATATTCCAACAATGTCGGAGGGGGCTCCCCTGGACCTCTTCCGGTCATATGACGAGAGTAATTTTCGATCCCCTGGCAAAAGCCCATTTGCTCCATCATCTCGATATCGTAGTAAGTCCTTTGCTCCAAACGTTGAGCTTCCAAGAACTTCATATCGTGATTTAAACTTTGCAGGCGATCTCTTAATTCCTCTTGAATATTCCCAATCGCGCGCTTCAAGTTGTCATCGCCGGTGACGTGGTGACTTCCAGGATAAATGCCAATTTGATCAAGCTCTTCAATCACCTGCCCGGTCAATGGATCGATCCACGACAGTCGCTCGATGAAATCTCCAAAAAACTCGACGCGCACTGCGCGCGCTTCTTCATAGGGCGGGAAAATTTCGACGTTATCGCCACGCACACGAACGGTTCCACGGGAAAAGTCGACGTTGTTGCGTTGGTACTGAACACGAATCAATTCTTTCAATAGATGATCCCGCTTCATCTCTGTATTAGAGACAATTTGAATCATCATGCCTTCATAGGCTTCAGGCGAACCCAAACCATAAATACAAGAAACGGAACTGACGATGATCACATCACGACGATCAAACAAAGAACGCGTGGCCGAGTGGCGCATGCGATCGATTTGTTCGTTAATCGCGGAATCTTTTTCAATATAGGTATCGGTCGAAGGAATATAGGCTTCTGGCTGATAGTAATCGTAGTAACTGACGAAATACTCCACCGCATTGGTGGGAAAGAGTTCTTTAAACTCCGCATACAATTGGGCCGCAAGAGTTTTATTGGGAGCCAACACCAACGCGGGCTGATTCAGTTGCGCAATCGTGTGCGCCATGCTGAAGGTCTTCCCTGAACCCGTTACACCCAATAGTGTTTGATGCTTCAGACCCGCACCGAAATTTTGAACCATTTGTTCAATGGCTTTTGGTTGATCCCCAGAAGGTTTGAATTCAGAAACTAATTGAAAGTTCTTTTTATAAGCTGAGCCCATTCTCTTAATTCTACTCCACTCAGGAGCGGAATCAATTCAGGGTCTGGCTTTTTGAGCCCACAGTGCGTCATATCTGAGTGAGATTTACATCTGAGCCAACCAAGGGCTTTCAAAAGAAAATCGGCCACTCTGAGGCGGCCGATTCATAGGAACGAATTACTTACAAGTCACAACGTCTTCAACAACCCAGTCGTAAGCATTAGGCCATACAAGCTCATAGTTGTATGATTTGTATTGCACAGACACAACTTTCGCACCGTCTGTAACGACGGTCGTTTTTTCGGATTTCACTTCAGAAACATTTACTACGAAAACCAAATTTTGGCCTTTTTGAGTTACAGAAGAAGCTTCTTCAACTTTGCTCGCGACGAAAGAGCTATCATAGTATGTGTTATGTTGATCTCTGCACGTCAATTTTGTTTCTTTGATTGCTTGGGCAACAGCACCTTTTTGCTCCAAAGAAACATTCCCTTTAGCAAACGCATTTGAAGCCAACAACAAAACAAGAACTCCTAGAACTTTCATACAACCACCTTGGCAAGTTTTTATCTGCCACGCTTATACACACTTGCGCGCCATTTTAAAAACCAAGATTCCATTAAGGGATTGTTAGAGTTCTATTTGTATTTTGCTCTTTTCCCGCGTGCCTTTTAGAGCGTGCTTTCATTCGCAAAAATTACTTTGTTACTTCCCAGAAACTGCCTTCTGGCGTGTCGCTGACAGAGATGTTCATTGCTGTGAGCTTATTGCGAAGCTCATCGGATTTTGCAAAATCCTTATTCGCACGAGCCTGTCCACGTTCAGCAACCACAGCGTCTACATCCGCACGCTTGATGCCCATCTTTTCAAGAAGCATATCATCCAAACGGATCAAGTAATCATGAGCTGGTTCTTGGAACATGCTCATCATCCCACCGACCCGTTTAATAAACTGTACAAACGCCAACGCCTTGCCTTGAACGGCAGGATTCGATTTCAACCCACGACGAACTTGATTGTTAAACTGACGAACGACTTCAAAAATCGAAGCAAAAACTTCTGGTGTTCCAAAGTCATCATTCATTGCCGTCTCTACTTTTTTCCAAGCTTCATCTGTGACCTTCACAAAACCAGCATCCGCTTGAGTCACCTCTGGAGTCAGATAAGATTCTGCCAAAGCTAACGCGGAATAAACTCTGGCCAATCCAGAAATGGCACGTTCAACCCCGGCATCACCAAAGTCACTCATTGTGCGATAATGAACAGACAAGATCATCCACTTGTAGATCTCGGCATTATAGTTTTCCAAGAACTCACGCATCGTCACGATGTTGCCCACAGACTTGGACATCTTCTGTCCACCGAAGTTCAACATGTTGTTATGCATCCAATATTTTACGAAATGTTTACCGGAGCAGCCTTCACTTTGCGCGATTTCATTTTCATGATGCGGAAAGATCAAATCCATACCACCACCGTGAATATCGATCTGATCGCCAAAGATCTTTTGGATCATCGCAGAGCATTCAATGTGCCAACCAGGACGACCCGGCCCCCAAGGAGATGGCCAAGAAATCTCCCCAGGTTTTGCCGCTTTCCAAAGGGCAAAATCCATTGGGTTTCTTTTCTTTTCATCCACTTCAACACGAGCCCCCGCCAACATATCTTCTGTATGGCGACCGCTGAGCTTACCGTATTCTTTGAAAGATTCGATGGAGTATAGAACATCGCCTTGTGCTTCGTAGGCCGATTTTTTATCTACAAGCGTGCTCACCATATGCAAGATATCATCCATATGTTCAGTCACTTTAGGATTCATATCGTGAGGACGAAGACCAATTGCCGCGAAATCTTTTTTGTATTCCGCAATATACTTTTCCGAAAGATCCCCGGGAGTCATCCCTAGTTCATTGGCTTTGTTGATGATCTTGTCATCAACATCCGTAAAATTAAGTGCGTAGGTGACTTGATAACCCAAGCTCTCTAGCCAATTGCGAACCATATTGAAGACCACAACCCCACGGAAGTTTCCGACGTGAAGAAAGCTATAAACCGTTGGTCCACACACGTACATTTTTACGTGCTTCGGATCAAGGGGTACAAATTCTTCAAGTTGTTTGGATTGTGAGTTGTAAATCTTCAATGACATAAATCCCTCTACTATACGCCCGGAGTCCACGCCAATGCTTGTTCAGCACGAGCGACCAAAGATGCTTTCTTCATAAGCGGAACCAAGATTTTCAACTCAGCTCCATGAGGCTTCCCGATCACGGCCACACGAATTGGCATGAATAGGTTTTTACCTTTTGCACCGGTTTTGTTTTTCACTTCGTCTTGGATTTTTAGGAACTCATCTTCTGTCATGTGATCAGATGGATGAGCTGCTACTAATTCTTTCCAAGTCGTCAATACTGCTTTTGTTGCTTCCCATTTCATTGCTTCTTCGGCTTCCGGAAGAATCACATAGGATTTGTCATTCAATGGCTTATAAAGCTCAATCGCATCAGATAAGATTTCCATATACGGTTTAAAGACCGTGATGGATTTATCCTGCCACACAGGATCTGTCGGCAATTCCATTTTTTCACGAGCCAAGAATGGTTGAATCGCTTTCCACAATTCCATATTCGGAAGTGCACGCAAGTGTTGGGAATTCATCCATTTGAATTTGACACGGTCAAAGATTGCGCCCGATTGATTCAAACGAGAGATATCGAAAGCCTGTACCATGTCTTCCACAGACATGATCTCTTTACCTTCTGGATGAGACCACCCAAGAAGAGCGATGAAATTCAAGACGGCAGAAGCCAGATAACCTTCTTCCTTCAACTGACCGCAAGCCACGGCACCTTTACGTTTTGAAAGTTTTTGACGATCTTCATCTAAGATCAAAGCCATATGACCAAACATAGGAGCTTGCCAACCCATCGCTTCATAGATCATCAACTGACGAAGAGTATTCGGAAGATGTTCTTCCGCACGGAACACGTGGGTCATTTTCATCAAGTGATCATCCACCACGCAGCAGAAATTATAAACTGGCATCCCGCCGCCACGAAGAAGAACGAAATCGCCAACCATGTCAGATGGGAACTTCACTTCGCCACGAACAAGATCCGTGAATATGTAGTCTTTTTTAAGATGTTTTGTTTTAAAACGAACAACTGGTGGCTTGCCACCTTCAGCCATTTTCGCTTTGGCTTGATCCAAAGTCCAATCCGCATACGGCGATTGAACATGAGGCTGCTGGCCCGCTTTCATTTGGGCTTCACGTTGCTTTTCAATTTCTTCGTCCGTCAAAAAGCAGTAGTACGCTTTACCTTCGTCCAAAAGTTGTTCAGCAATTTTCTTGTAGATATCCATGCGTTCACTTTGCTTATAAGGGCCCAACGGACCTTTATCTTTCAAAGTGACTGGATCAACGCCTTCCGCCCAAAGCAGATTCAACCAAACCAAGTCATCAACCACCCCACGAAGAGATTCTTCTGTGGAACGTGCTTCATCGGTGTCTTCAATACGAAGGATGAACTCCCCGCCATTTTTTTTCGCGAAAAGATAATTGTACAAAGCAGTTCTTGCACCCCCAACGTGTAGGTAACCTGTTGGTGATGGAGCAAAACGAACACGAACATGTGGAGAAAT
>JBJTMR010000236.1:0-2018 GCA_046070625.1 Bdellovibrio sp.
CGATTTTCGCAAGCACGGCAGTGGGAAAGATTTTATCCTTTTGCAGGAGGCTCTTGTCGATAACAAGATGCCGCTTTTGTGGCAAAAAGATTTCTCTGCCTACGAATGGCATTTAGCTCAAAGTTTTCACTATAAAAAAGATTTGTCCAGCACAGGTGTGGCGATCGGCTCGAAGGTCACCCCCAAAGCGGTGGATTTTATTCGTTCCAGCGCGCGGGAGTTTTTCTGGCTGACACCTAAGCTTACTTTATTCAGCGAGTATGACTTAGATGGGAAGACTGTTCTTTTCGTCTGTACTCACGTTCTAAATTTTGTGACGACCACGGCGTTTACGGCGTCCTTGTATGAAATTGCCGCAAGAATTTCTACTTTCGAAGGACCCGTGGTTTTGGCTGGCGACTTTAATACCTGGAACGTTAAACGCTATATGATTATGAAGTCGATCTTCAGAGACCTTAACCTTGAACATTTAGATTTAGAAAATGATGGTCGTATCTTAAAACTAGATCACGTCTTTGTGCGTGGTTTTGATGTCATAAAAGCCCAAGTCCATCACACTGTCTTGGGCTCGGATCATTTTCCCCTTGAGATTAAATTGAAGATTTAGAGGACACGTCGGGCGACCAATATGCTGTCTGCCATCAGTCTCACATTGGCATATGTGACTATTGTCAAATAAATATGACCATGATAATATGACCATAAATAAGGAGGGCCGTATGGCTGACAAATACCCGGCTGGTCAGTTTAAAGCGCAATGTTTGATGCTTATGGATCGGGTTAAAAAGTATGGCCAGACTGTGACTATTACGAAGCATGGTAAGCCCGTGGCGAAGCTTGTTCCTGTGCAAGACGATACCCCTGTTGAGAGCCCTTTTGGAGTGATGGCGGGAACGGGAGATGTCGTGGGTGACATCGTCTCTTCTTTGGATGAAAAGTGGGATGCTGATGAAAAATAACGGATTGCTGTTAGACACCCATGCATGGATTTGGCTTGCTCTTGGTGATGAAAAAATGGCTAAGGGTATTTCTAAAAAGATTATTGAAAAGTCGTTCCGAGAAAGTAAGTTATTCGTATCAGCGATTTCGCTTTGGGAAATTGGAATGTTGGAAGCGAAAGGACGAGTTGTTTTTTCGGAGCCGTGTCTTGATTGGATTGAACTTTCGATGAAGCGTCTTCGCTTAGAGGTCATTCCGCTTTCTGCTGAAATTGCAGTCGAAGCGACTCGATTGCCCGGTGGCTTTCGCGGTAATCCAGCGGATCGTATTATAGTTGCCAGTTGCAGAAAAGAACGCTTGAGTCTGGTGACTCAGGATAAGTTAATATTGTCTTACGGACAGCAAGGACTCTTGCGGGCAATTCCTTGCTATTAAGATCTTTATCTATTGTACCTCTGGCCTGTCTCGCTCTTCACCTATAGAAACTTTATATTTTTAACTCTGGTGATGACTTCGCCAGCTTGTCCGTCCTTGCCATCTGCGCCATTTTTACCGGCCTCACCATCTTTGCCGTTACTTCCTGGTTGTGCAGATCTGCAGATTTTTTTGTTATTGCCGGGAGCGCCGCCTTTGCCTCCGAGCTGTCCTGGGGATCCTTTGCCCCCACGACCGCCTTTACCTGGGCGTCGATAGACTTCTAGGGCAAATTGACTATCATCGGTTATATCAACAAAGAGGTTGCCAGTGGCTCCTCCATTGACGCCATCAAGGCCATCGAACCCTGGAAGGCCGTCAGCGCCATTGCTGCCGTTCGTTGGTTGAACGTTGCACTTTGGTTCTTGAGGGACGCACCCCGAATCGGAGTTTCGCATATTGCATGGCTTTGGAAGAGTCGTTTGTCCGTCCTGTCCATTCGCTCCATTTGCCGCTTGTGCTGACGGAATAGCTTTGCCCGTTGCACGAGCTTGATCAAGACCATCTTGCCCATCAGCACCGTTACGCCCAGTAAGGGCGATTTTTAAATTCCCAATGGCACTGGTTGCTCTAATCTCGATAAATGAAGTTTTGCCTGTGATGGA
>JBJTMR010000237.1:0-2027 GCA_046070625.1 Bdellovibrio sp.
GAACTTTAACGGAATCATAAAGGAGGCTTCAGTTAGTGAAAAAATTCTTCGTCGAAGACTCTTACAAAGTCTTCAAAACACAGAAATTGCGATAGCGGCAAATAATAACCAAGGAGTTCACAAGGTCCACAGCCCCTCCCAAAATTTTGAAGTCCGATTGATAAAAAGATCTGCAAACTAATTTCAAGGAGAGCCGCAAAAGATTTATTAAATAAATATTTCTCTAAGAAGCCGGATTCCGCAAGGGACCGGCTTCTTTGTTTTATTGGCCCGCCGTTTGCCAGGTGAAGTTCATTTTTTATTTTTCTGTGTACCGGAATTTTTGCCTGTGTGTCCCATGAATAGGAGGTTTTTATGGTGAAATGGATTTCACTGGGCTTGCTGACTTTGGTTTATGGACAAGCTCTTTTGGCGGCAACCGAAACGTCCCCGTACTATAAAACATCTCGTTCAATATATTCTAAGAAAATAAAAATTGAAAAAAAAGTCACCAGTAAAGGTTTTAGTTTGGTCGTGCCCTCGATCGTCTATCATGGGATGAAACCTGGTGTGAATGCTTCTTCTGCGATGCCGCGAAAGATGGATCATGGAGGAAATATGGTGGTCACTCCGGGGGCTGGCATTCAGTACGTCAGTGACCATGGGTTATTGATTTTAGGAGCTGTGGTGAAGGATTGTTACGACAATCTTGCGGGTACTTTCCAGATGGGGGAGCTTTTTGAGATCTCGGATCGAACAAACTGGGGTGTAACCTTTGGCGTTTATGCGCGACAAACACCGATGAAGTGTACATCTAGTTCTGACGGATTCAATACTTCTACAAACTGTTATGAGCTGGATGCGTATCGCTTAAAGTTGAGTTCTTCTGTGCAGGGATACCCGATAGATATTATTCCTATGCCGTTTCTGCATTTTACTACGGCTCTTTATAAATCGCGGGAGTTTCAGGTAGATTTCAAGGTGATGAGCAATATTGTCCTAAATGAGCTTGGAATTGCAGTACCGTTTTAAAATAAAAGGCCGATGTTTCCATCGGCCCTTGCAATTTAGTAAAGAAGATATTTTTTTCTTTCTTTAATCCAGGATTTTTCGTCTTTAGCCAGTTCACGGTCTAAATCTTTTGGAGTGGCTTTTGGATTTTCGATCCAGTTTTTCAAAGCGGGGCCACCGTTAATAACATCGAAGGCCAGACGATCCTTGACGTACTCATAGGCGAAGTCACGGTAAATGGGATATTTAGGATGCATTTCGCGAATCACTTTCAACATCAATGCCGTCAAGCGGAACGGTTTGAATTGATCATGCTTGTAGCTGACGCCATCGGTGTGGAACTGGAATCCATGACAAAGCTTACCGACAT
Source organism: Bdellovibrio sp. (assembly GCA_046070625.1). Lineage (GTDB taxonomy): Bacteria > Bdellovibrionota > Bdellovibrionia > Bdellovibrionales > Bdellovibrionaceae > Bdellovibrio. The sequence continues at coordinate 1,361 of JBJTMR010000237.1, forward strand.
GCTTGTGGAATGTGGGTTCGAAGTAGCATTCCCGCAAAGTCACACCCTTGAACCACTGCGGAGCTTTCTTTTTCATGCGCACAAGAACTTCGGCATAGTCGATATCGGAAGCTCCGATAATCTCTAAGGCGCGAGTCGTGCCACGAGCTTCTGATAGAGTTGTTCCTTCAATCAGAACGGTCCCAGAGTAAGCGCGAGCCATATTCAAAGACGCCGCATTCGGGGACGGATTCACCCAAGGGCGCTTCGGATCCCAGCCAAAGCCCGGGCCCTTATCAGGATTGTAGCCTTTCATTTTCACTATCTGTAGATCCAAATCCATTTGATAGTAATCTGCGAAATACAAAGCCAACTCTCCGACGGTGAGGCCGTGGCGCATGGGAATTGGAGCCGCTCCAACAAAAGATTCCCAACCGGGTAACATACGATAACCTTCAACAGGGCGACCTGCTGGATTAGGGCGATCTAAGACAATGACCGTTTTGCCCAGTTTGGCACATTCTTCCATCACATAAAGCAAAGTCGTGATGAAGGTATAAATGCGGCAACCGAGATCTTGTAAATCAAATAAGATCACATCAAAGTGGCTCATCATTTCAGCTGTCGGTCTGCGCACTTCGCCATACAAGCTGAAAATAGGAATCTTATGAATAGGATCGATAAAGTC
>JBJTMR010000238.1:0-23904 GCA_046070625.1 Bdellovibrio sp.
ACGGTCACCAAGGAAGCGCCTGCCTCGAAACTGGCGCGAACTGCGGCCTCCATCGTTGAGGGGATGTCGAAGTGTTTGTTATCCAAAAAGATCGGGGCTCGAGCCGCCATCTCCTTCACGAATTCCATTCCATAACGAAGACACAGACGAGGCCCCAGCTTAATTCCACCAACTATGTCACTCACGGCGTCGGCAATCTTAAAAGCTTGCTCTTGGGTATCAACATCGAGAGCTAAAATAAGGGGGTTATTCATAGGCTGTGCGCGCTGGTTTTTAGTCATTAAAAACTCCTGGCGCCACTTTCTCACGTCCCCTATTTGTTTTCAACGATGATCAAAGTATTCCAACCCATCACGCGAATTGGACGACCGTTCACATCCCGCGCGACTCTGCCTGATGGTGCAAATAGTGGCACGAGCCCTTTCCCCTGGGCTTGGATTTTTTCATAGATCAACTGTGCATTGTCCTTATGAAGACGAACGCAGCCTCCTGAAGCTCGTGTCCCCAACTGCTTATAGTGATCCGGCGTCGTGGCATGAACCGCCACTCCACCATTGAAAAAGACTGCATATTCCATGTGCGCTTTCCAAGTTTGAGAATAGTGATCACGAATCAAGGTGTAGGGAGAAAATGTCCCGACAGGAGTGACCGTGTGATACCAACGGCCGCTTTTGGCTTTTTCATATTGCTCACGCCCGGTAGACACCAACCAATCATAGGTTTGCATCCCATTTTCCATCACAATCATATGCTGAGCAGTGGGGCCTAGGGGGGCCTTATTGATTCTTAAAACAATCGCATACTCTCGATAGATATCAATACCGTCGTAAGCGGCAATCGCCTCCGCACTGACCACGGGCACCTTCATTTCTGTGCGTGGGCCTCCCACTTCCTGAGCGAGCTCATCCGAGGTCATCAAATCATCAAGCGCTGGATTTTGCGGCGCTGCTTTGACTGAGGAAACTGAAACGAACAACAACAAGAAAAGAATAAGGCTTTTCATAGAACCCTCCTGTTATTGGATCGATATTTTCGGTCCGCCACAAAAGCATACTCTGCTCAGGTTTTCAGAGGGTCAAAGCTAAATAAAAAAACGGAGGGTAGATCCCTCCGTTTGCATATTTTTATAAATATTTTGAAATCCGCGACCTCGACATTTTTTCGACCAAGGCCTCTTGGAATATGAGGATAGTTGCTTCTGCTGATCTTTAGTAAGATTTTGCGAAAAGCACCCATTTTGTAGCGGGCTTACCAGAAAAGATGCAATTACCAGAGATCGGCTCTTGATCTAAAGGCTGACAACGTGGAGTCACCTTAAGTTTCGCCAACAACTCATGGCCAATACCCGATTCACACCAAGGAACCAACGCGAAGCCGGGAGCGTCCTCACCGGCAAAATAGGCTTCAAAATCAGACAATGAAGTGATTTTTTTGATGTTGCTGTCTCTGAATTGTTTCGCTTTTTGCAGAAGGCCGTCTTGAATCTCTTGCAACAGGTTCGCAATATTCCCCACGAAAGCGTTGCGCTCTTGGCCCGCTTTTTCTTTAGGACCACGATCGCGACGACCAACGAAGACCTCACCCTTGGCCATATCACGAGGACCAACTTCCACGCGCACAGGAACACCTTGTTTAATGTATTGCCATGCTTTATCGCCACCACGGATGTCGCGGTCGTCGACTTTTACACGAACGGATCCGCCAGAGTAGCTTTGCGCCTTCAAATCTTTCGCAAGGCTCTGTACATATTCAAGGACTTGCGCTTTTTCTTGGTCGTTACGGTAAATTGGAACAATCACCACATGCAAAGGAGCGATTCTTGGCGGAACCACGAAACCATTGTCATCAGAGTGAGTCATGATTAAGCCACCGATAAGACGAGTGGAAACACCCCAGGATGTTGTCCATGCCGTTTCTTCTTTACCTTCAGCACTCAAGTATTTGATGCCGGACGCTTTGGCGAAATTTTGACCTAGAAAGTGAGACGTACCGGCCTGCAAAGCCTTACGATCCTGCATCAATGCTTCAATTGTATAGGTATCAACAGCACCCGGAAAACGCTCATCTGAGGTTTTCATTCCTTTAATCACAGGCATCGCCATATAGTTTTCAGCGAAGTCCGAATATACTTCCAACATCTGCAAAGTTTCTTCTTGAGCTTCTTTGGCTGTCGCATGAACCGTGTGACCTTCTTGCCATAGGAACTCTGCGGTTCTAAGGAACATGCGCGTGCGCATTTCCCATCTCATGACGTTACACCATTGATTAATCAAGACAGGCAAATCGCGGTAGGATTTAACCCATTTTGCAAACTGATGTCCGATGATTGTTTCTGAAGTTGGACGAATAATAAGTGGCTCTTCAAGCTCCCCGTCCGGAACCAGTTTACCATTGCCATCACTTTTCAGACGGTGATGGGTAACAACTGCACACTCTTTGGCGAAACCTTCAACGTGCTCAGCCTCTTTTTCTAAGAAACTTAGTGGGATTAACAATGGGAAGTAGGCATTCACATGGCCTGTATCTTTGAACATACGATCCAAAACGGCCTGCATGTTTTCCCAAACAGCGTAACCCCAAGGTTTAATAACCATGCAACCCCGAACCGGTGAATTTTCGGCCATGTCTGCAGCGGTAATAACTTGTTGGTACCATTCAGGGTAATTTTCAGAACGTGTCGGGGTAATTGCTGTATCTGCCATGTCGTTTCCTATTATTCTTTTGTATCAATGCCGTAGGCTTTAATTTTACGGTGAAGGTAGCTGCGCTCAAGTCCGATCACTTCGGCCGTGCGACTAATATTGCCACCATTTTCAGAAATCTTGCGAAGAAGGTATTCCTTTTCAAATTGGGCTCGCGCCTCTCTGAAAGTGGAAAGATCCTGCATCTCAAGTCCCTGTTCGTCTTCCTTGTCGATAAGACCGGCGAAGCGAAGGTCATGAACGTCTACAAACTCACCTGGAGTCAGAATATACACTCGCTCGATGAAATTTTTAAGCTCGCGCACATTCCCTGGCCATTGGTAGGAGAGCATTTTGGCCATCGCTTGTTCAGAGATCGCCTTTTTCGGGTAACCGCTTTCACGAGACACATTGTCCGAGAAATAAGAGACCAAAACCGGGATGTCTTCAGTGTGTTCACGCAATGCGGGCACACGGAATGGAATTACATTCAAACGGTAGTATAAGTCTTCGCGGAAACGGCCTTCTTTAACTTCTTTTTCAAGATCCTTAGATGAGGCTGCGATCACGCGCACGTCGTTTTCGATAACTTCTGTGCCGCCGACTCTGCGATATTTTTTTTCATCCAGATAGTTCAAAAGCTTTGCCTGAACATCTTTGTTCATATCGGATATTTCCGCGATGAACATAGTTCCGCCTTGCGCTAGATCTAACTTGCCCTTTTTCACTCGATCAACACCAGGCATAGCTCCTTTTTCGATACCAAATACTTCTGCATCTAAAAGGTCTTCAGGGATGCCACCGCAGTTGATTTCAACAAACGGACGGCTGGCACGAGTGCTCATGTAGTGGATATTTTGGGCCACAAGCTCTTTCCCTGTGCCGGCTTCGCCCTGAAGAAGCACCCATGAGTTAGTCGGAGCAACTCGAGCGATAATTTGCTTAGTCGCTACGATCGAAGGAGCTTCACCAATCAAAGCGATGGATTTGCGTAGTTTATTTAAAAGCAGTGCTTTTTCTTCTTTTTGCTGTTGATAGCTCAAGATATTCGAAATCACGATCAGGATTTTATCCATAGACAGAGGCTTTTCAATAAAGTCCCAAGCACCTAGTTTCGTGGCTTTCACCGCAGTTTCAATTGTCCCGTGACCAGATATCATCACGAATTCTACGTGAGGAAACTCTTTACGGGCCATCGTCAGGACTTCGATTCCATCGAATTTGCCTGGCATCCAAATATCTTGGAATACGACATCCGGCTGAACCTCGCGAATCGCCTGCAGTCCGGATTCCCCGTCGTGAGCCAGAAAGACTTGATAGCCCTCATCCTTCAAGGAGGCTGAAAGCACATCACGAATCGGAGCTTCGTCATCAATAATTAGAATTTTAGTAGATAGAGCCGTCATCACGGACCTTCTTTCTTATTCTTCCGCGGGCTTCCAAGCGCCCACTTCGTTAACAGGTATTTCGATCACCATTTTCAACCCTTTAGGTTCATTGGCAGTTGCGCGAATAAAGCCGTTATGGTCTTCGATGATTCTTTTCACAATGGCTAAACCTAACCCAGTTCCGCCCTCTTTTGTAGAGTAGTAGGGCTCAAAAATGCGGTTTCTCTCCGCGGCTGACACCCCGTCTCCATTATCGGCCACCGTCAAACGCATCGTTTTGATGTCTTTGTCATAGCGCGTGACTATTAAAATAGATGGCTGTGTCTCTTTTGCAACAGCTGCCACCGCATTATCAACCAAGTTAACTAAAACCCGGCGAATTTGATCCGGGTCAAACTTAAACTCTGGCAGCTCCGAATCTTTCACAAACTCAAACTTCATATTGCCATGGGCTTGACGATACAACCCCAAAGATTCTTCTACCACGTTGTTTAAGTTTGCCACCACGGGGCGTGCCTGAGGCAAGCGTGCAAAGTTACTAAATTCATTCACCAGATTTTTCAGTCCATCCACTTGCTTCACAATCATAGTGGTACATTCGCTAAATGCAGGATCGGTGATGGAAGCACCAAACTTTCTTTGCAGACGTTCTGCCGAAAGTTTAATCGGAGTCAGAGGATTTTTAATTTCATGAGCAATACGGCGAGCCACCTCTGTCCAAGCGGCAGATCGCTGGGCACTTACAATCGGAGTCATATCGTCAAAAACCAGGATTTTACCGACTTCGTCGCCTTTTTCATCTTTAAGAATCGACAGATTCATTTGCAGAGGAATAGCCTCCCCTTGCACATTCAATCGGAATTCACGCTGAATACTTTCGATCTTGTGATCTTGCATCGTCTTCAAAAGTTCAGCAAAAGTTCTAAAGTACTCGAGCGTCAAGAGTTCACGAACTGACTTACCAATATAACGATCCGGATCGATCTTCAGCAAATGAGCCGCATGGCGATTAATCGTCGACACGCGCCCCGCTTGATCTACGGAGATCACGCCCGTATTTACGTTTTTTAAAACCGTGTCTGTATAGCGAGCATGTTGATCGAGTTCTTCCAATGTCTGCTCAAGAGTGACCGTCATGACGTTGAAGCTTGAAATCAGATCGTTAATTTCTTCCGAACCAGATTTGATCACGACTGGAGTGTAATCCCCACCGGCCACGCGACGAGTGGCTCGCCCCAGTTGCACAATTGGAATGGAAAGTTGCCGAGCCAAATAAAATCCAAACCAGGTGGCGGCCAATAAGATCACAAAGGTCATCAGAACGAGAATAATCAAATAAATGGACTTGAGCGGATATTCCAACGGATTGATATCCCGGAATTCATCATAGGCTGTTGAGATATCATCCATCTTTGAAACTAGGGACAATGGCAAGAAACTGGAAACAACGATGGCCCCGCGATCGCTACCCTCTTTGATCGGGACAATCACGCGCACCAGATTTCCATCACCGAACTGATGGATAATACTGGCTTCAGCTTGAACCTTGATACCTTTTTGTAGGAACTCTAAAGAGACTGCGGGTACCGTCGGGACCGTATCGTCTTCAGCGGAAACAACCACACGCTTGCCGAAAAGAGATGGATAATACTCCACCGCATCCAAACTGAACTCTTTGCGCAGGCCTTCAATCTTGTTTTTGATGTCCTTCGAGTTGTGGAGCGGACGAACAGATTCCGCAATTTGATGGGCGAAGTGATAGTTTTTCTTTTTTGCATTGAAGTAATAGGCATTGGTGACTTCGATGGAACTTTTCAGAACCCCGGCCATCTTGGCGCTGAACCACTTATCGAAACTTGAATTGATATAAAATACGGAAATAATAAACATCAGCACCGTTGGAACGAAGCTGAAGGTCACAAAGGCCGCAATCAGCTTACCCTTTAAGCTGCTGCCAAAAACTCTGCCCTGCCGTTCTACGAAGACCTTCACAACGTTGCGGAAGATCATGAACAACAAGAGCAATAAAAGAACGATATTAAAGTTTACCAGACCGAAGAAAAAGATACTGTGAACGAACGGCAACTGCTGGCTGGTTGCGAACAGACGAATTTCAAACCATGTCAATAAAACAAAGAGAAGTGAAACAACAAGGATAAGAAAAATCTCTCGCCGGCGTTTTTTGAGTTCCTGGGGGCCAGGAGTAAGAAAGTCGTCTTTAGAATTCTCGTCCACGGCACATCCTTGGCTTCTGAGCTAAAACTCCCAGCGGCATCGTACCGCTGGGAAGGGTGTCTTAAAGACTTAATGCTAAATTACTTTTTGGCTTTTTTCGCCGTTTTTTTAGATTTTGCGGCAGCTTTTGGAGCTTTCTTTGCTGACGCTTTTGCGGCCTTAGCTGGTTTAGATGACTTCACTGGCTTCGCAGCGGCCAATTGCATTGCAGTTTTAAGAGCTGCAGGGATTTCGTTTGTAAGACCGATCATTTCCATAACAACTTGGGCTGCTTCTGCACCCTTGTTACCATGTTCACCACCAGCGCGGGCTAATGCCTGCTCTTCAGTTTCAGTCGTCAAGACACCAAAACCGATTGGTTTTTTGTAGTCGAGCATCAAACGAGTGATGCCATCAGTTACAGAGCTGCAGACATAATCATAGTGAGAAGTTTCCCCACGAATCACTGCACCCAAGGCGATAACGCCATCACAACCAGCATCCAAGAACGCTTGGCAAGCTAGTGGCAACTCCACCGCACCCGGAACCAGGGCTGCGAAAATTTCAACACCTTCACAAGATTCAAGATAGCTGATAGCGCCTTCTTCAAGTTTTTCAGTGATTTCATTATTCCAGCGTGAAGTAACAACGCCAACTTTGATATTTGCCATTAGTGAGCCCCTTTTAAATTTTCGATCGCAACGATCTCTACAATTTCCAAATCAAATGCTTTTAAGCCAACTTTTTTCTCTGGCTTATTTGTGATCAAACGGATCTTGTTGGCGCCGATCTCACGAAGGATCTGCGCCCCGATGCCGTAATCACGTTCATCCATCAACGGTGTCGACGGACGAACATCTTCCATCCCCATCAAAACTTGCAATTCTTGCGCGAGTCCCACCGTGCGGTTGTTACCGCGCAAAAGAACAAAAGCCCCACTGCCCGCGTCCTCGATCATCTTAAGACTTTCCACAACGGAAGAAGCTCCACGCTGTACCACCGCCATGAAGTCTCGAGTGAAATTATCAACATGAACTCGGATCAACGCAGGTTCGTCTTTTTTGATTTCACCTTTTTGAATCACCAAATGCTCTAAACCATCCACGGTACTGCGAAACACACGCGCTTTATAGTTTTCACCAAAAGACGCTGGCAAAGGCAGGGAGGAAAGTTCTTCAACCAAAGTTTCATTCGCCAGGCGATAAGCAATCAGGTCTACGATTGTGCCAATTTTGATATTATGTTTTTTTGCGAAATCTTTAAGATCTGGAACGCGCGCCATTGTTCCATCATGATTCATAACTTCACAAATAACCGCGGCCGCATTTAATCCCGCCAAGCGAGCTAAGTCGACCGAAGCCTCCGTATGCCCTGCACGTTTCAAGACGCCACCCTGTTGCGCGCGAATCGGAAAAATGTGACCAGGCATATGAACGTCAGAAGGTTTTGCGTGAGGATTTGCTGCTACTTTACAAGTATGAGCACGATCTGCTGCAGAGATACCCGTACTGATACCCTCTGCGGCTTCGATAGAAACTGTGAAGGCTGTTTTATTTGGTGCGTAGTTATATTCATCACGCACCATCAACGGCAATTGCAAACGATCCATCTGTTGATGAGTCATACACAAACACACCAATCCCCGCGCCTCAGAAATCATGAAGTTCACAGCTTGAGCGTTGATATGGTCCGTGGCCATGATCAGATCGCCTTCGTTTTCACGATCTTCGTCATCCACTAAGATAACCATTTTACCAACGCGAACATCTTCAATAATTTCTGCGATAGAATTGAATTCCATTATTGATCCTTCTTTACTTCCAACGAGCGTTGAATCGCACGAGCCATATAGTCCGGCTCCACATTAATTCGACTGCCTTTTTTAAAATCACCTAAGTTGGTACGTTTGATCGTTTCAGGAATAAGGCAGACCGAAACTGTGTTTTTATTTAATTCATTTACCGTAAGGCTCACGCCATTAAGGGTAATACTGCCTTTCTTCCAGACGTAAGGCAGGATACTGTCTGCCACTTCTACATCCAAAAAGAAAGATTCCCCGTCAAGTTCTGCACGAGTCACCGTCCCCAGACTGTCGACATGCCCTGTTACCAAATGCCCGTGAATCCGATCCCCAAAACGCAAAGATCTCTCTAAATTGACCTGTTTCCCAGTCCAACTTTGAGGGTTCCACTCAAGGATCTTGATAGTCTCAGCCGCCAAAGCAAATGTCATCTGCTTGTCGTCAAAAGCCTCGACCGTCAGGCAAACGCCATCACAGGCGATACTATCTCCAAGTTTCAAATCATTGAAATCATGTGGTTTTTTGATTTTTATACGGTAGGCGTTTTGAAGCTCTTCTGAGCTCTCGATAGGCATAACGGATTCGACAATTCCAGAAAACATAAGGGCCTCCGCTTAATGGCAGAGACCCTACACTTTTAGCTCTTCATTGGCAACAAAAGAGGGACTTTTGCCCTCTGAAACAAGGCGATCTTAGCGACCACCTGTTGGTTTTGAACTATTCCCCGTTGAAGGGGCCGTTGCGGAGCCAGAACTGGAGCCAGATCCAGAGGAAGAACTCGTGTCGTTGCTGGGATCTTGAACCCCTGCAGTCGGTGGAACATAGTCCGCGGCGTGCATCTTAAAGAGCTTCACCTTCGCACCAACAACCGCATTGTAGTCACTTTGCTCGATCACTTTACCACGAGAGATTTCGTCGCCCACCCAGTCGATCTCGATTTTAGCAACGGCCGACCCAGCCGCCGCACCACCGCCGAGGTAGTTTGAATTACATGGCTCGCCATCCCAGTAGTACTCTTCATTGTAAACTAACAACTGATCGCCCACTTCAAGCTTCACATCCGAACCACCCACAACCATCAAATGTGTGTCGTGATTTGCAAGAATGCGCGTGAACCAAGCATCAGAAGCCATTTGCTTGCTCAAAGTACCGACTGCCGTCGTCAAAGCTTTTTTGGTTACCGTAGCAAGTGGTGTTTGATAGTAAGCGCTAGGCCCAACACTCCATACGCCAAAATTGATTGTGAAATTCAACTTTGTTTTGGTTTGCTTCGAATTCACATTGGCTGCCGCAATCACCGTGGAACTCAAAGGACGAGTCGCCATCATCGAAAAATCCATTTGGGCTTGCTCAATATTAACTGACGCAGATCCAAGAGTAACCGAAGGTACCGGGCCGGCTGGAGTAAAGCCCAAAGAAATACCTCCACCGCCAATCATTTCAAAGGAGTTTACAGATCCCGATAACCGAGCTTGTGGAAGGTTTGCCATACACCAGGCCGTTTTCGCGTATTGAGTATCAACCTCTTTGCCAGCTTGCAAAGCCGAGGCTTTCATCATCGCCGTATCTGCATCTGACAAATTAAACATTTTAATATCCGCACCCGTGGTCATCTTAGCTTGCGTAACTTGAGCGGGAGACGTCGCGAAAGTCTTTTTCGCCTTAAAAGCAAATTCATTGCTTTCCTGAAGCACGCCATAAATCTGTTGATTCGCAACATATTGAAAGTCAAAAGAGCTTCCATCTGGGAAACGAATTGGAGCCGATGTCACCCCGCTGACGTCGACAATTTTCTTCAACGTACGCGCTTGTGGTTGTTGCTGACACTTCTGATTACCCATCGTCATTGCAGCTCCCGCAACAAGGACTGCGGTTTTCACAAACTTATGTTTCCAATTTGTGATCTCGATACTCATACTTAGTTTCCCTTTCATACCATGCATGAGTCGTCATGAACTCAATGCTGTAAGACTCGCTCAGTATACGAAGTATGGTCCTGAAACTAAATTTTGCTGTAAGTAGCCGTTCTCACAACGAAATAAAAAACAGGTTTCACTATGAGACACGATAAGTATTTGAATTGATTTGAAACTTAAAAAATACCCAACTTTGAAAATAAATTCGCTTGTCAATTTTTTCGACTTTTAAAGGAAAGTTCCACAATACCTCTGGGGAAATTTCTGCCATCGTGTTCAAAACTTTTTCGAAAGAAAACAGATATTGACCCTCCGTTGCCTGAACGCAAAAATATATTCATGAAGAAACTTGCAGCACTTTCATTTCTTATTTTGTCTTTGTCTCTTTCAACATCCTTCGCCCAAGGCACTGAGTCCTCGCTTACATATGACCTAAGCGGCGGCGTGGGCTCCTACAATGGAAACTCCTATACGGAAATCGACTTAGGCTTGAACTGGTACGTTCAGGATTGGCTAAACTGGCGAAACTCTGTGTTCACACAATTTGGCTCTACAATTAATTCAGTCTATGGATTGGATACCGCATTAATGGCGGGGACTGCCTTTTATAGCTCTGGCGGAAAACTGGGGATTGAATTGTTTGCCGGACCCGGTTTGCGTTTTGCCAATGAAGATTCAAATGGAGCCTTTGGGAAAGCCGGAGCTATTCTAGTTTTAGGTGGACTGCGCCTCGGTGGTGGCGCTCAAGTCACGCACTATTACAATACCAGAAAAGACAAAGATGCTTTTGAACTTCCTCAAGATGAGGTGCAATACTTTATCATCTTATCCGGTGGTGGCACCTTCTAAGGAGTACTTTGAATGTTGATTGAAAGTCGAGACATCATAGCTCAGAGCCCCGACTTCCTCTCTACACTATCCCTGGCTCGCAAAGTCGCAAACAGCAGCTCCAACGTGCTTATCACGGGTGAAAGCGGCTCTGGCAAAGAAGTCATTGCACAATATATTCATCATCTTAGTCTGCGAAAAAATAGACCCTTTGTAGCTCTGAATTGTGCGGCTATTCCAGAACATCTTTTAGAATCAGAACTCTTCGGCCATACCCGAGGAGCCTTTACCGGTGCAACAACAACCAAAGCTGGATTATTTGAAGAAGCTGAAGGAGGCACCCTCTTTCTTGATGAAATAGCGGACCTTGATATCTATCTTCAAGCAAAGTTATTGAGGGTTTTGCAAGAGCGCAAAATCAAACGATTGGGGGACAACACTCTGCGCCCGATAAACATCAGAGTGATCGCAGCCACCCATAGCAACCTGATTCACTCTGTGCAAAATCACAAATTTCGAGAAGATCTTTTCTTTCGACTCAATGTTATAAGCATCAACGTTCCTCCTCTTCGACAACGTAAAGAGGACATTCTACCGCTGGCTCATTATTTTGTTCAGAAGCACGCCACGATCAACAACAAACAAATCTGTGGTTTTTCTGACAGTGCCCGTCGCTTTTTGCTATCCCAGATGTGGCCTGGCAATGTTCGTGAATTGGAAAACTGCATCGAGCGAGCCGTGGTTTTAGCAACAGATAACTGGGTTCAACTGCCCGACATTCAGCAAACCGTCTCGAATGCTACAGAAGTCCAGATGACAAAGGAACAAAACACTCTCAGTTTCATTAAATCTAAAAAAAAGGACTCCTTAAAAATCCTATCGATCGAGGAAATGAATCGTCTGTATATTGAATATGCTCTGCAAATTAACAATGGTGCCAAAGAGAAAACAGCTCGAGATCTTGGCATCGACCGCAAAACCTTGTATCGCAAGCTCCAGGAAAATAAGTCGACGTAGCCCATCGTCTTGATGGCACTTATCTTGCTTTGAAATTCGTAGAAACTTTTTCAACCAGGAGGCTTTCATGCTGAGGGCAGCAATTGCATTTTTCATTCTGGCTCTTGTCGCCTTTGTTCTTGGCGCCAATGGCATAGCGGGCATGTCTATGGAAATCGGTCGAGTTTTATTGATCGTCTTCCTTGTCCTTGCCGTGATCAGCTTTGTCATTAATATGATGAGCGGACGCAAAGGACAGCGGTGACAATCCCATATAGGGACATTTTGCCTCAATCGATGGGAATTATTCCCGGGGCATATAGTCCCCCCACAAAAAAAGAAAGGGCCTCCATACTTTGGAAGCCCTTTCTCTTTAAATGACTTTTAATTATCTGCGACTAGTTTGTTTTCTATCCGCGTGACCAGTCGGTCTTTGGTTGCTAGAACTCGATCCGCGATTAGAGGCAAGATCTGATTCTTTTCTTGAGGAGGATTGTGATGCAGACTCTTGTCTGCCAGTTCTTTCTTTTGAATCTGTGGATGGATGCCTATTCTTTTCTGTTGCCATACATAACTCCTTTGGATATGCGAACTTCATTGTTCGCATATCCACCGAAGTAGCAAAAGCTAAGCCAAGAATTAAAATGTCAAATGCTGACCGTCGGATTTCACATGAACAACGTCACCAGCCTTTACCTTACCCGAAATAATTTCTCTCGAGAGTGGGTTCAGCAACTCCGTCTGTATCACGCGCTTCAAAGGACGAGCCCCATAAATTGGGTCGTAACCCTTCGTCGCCAAAAACTCGATCGCTTTTGCATCAAAATCAATAGAGACCTTTTTACCTTTTAATCGTTGCGCCACTAAATCCAACTGCACTTTCACAATGCCAGCGATTTGGTTTTGGCCAAGAGAGTTAAAGATCACCACTTCGTCAATTCGATTCAAAAACTCAGGACGGAAGTGATCGCGCAAGGCCTCTGTCACAGCCTTGTGTTTGTCGTCCTCTGACATCTTAGCGTCCAAGATCGATTGAGACCCCACATTCGAAGTCATGATCAACACCGTATTTTTAAAATCAACTGTGCGACCCTGGCCATCTGTCAAACGACCATCATCCAGAACTTGGAGTAAAATATTAAAGACATCCGGATGAGCTTTTTCAACCTCATCCAAAAGCACAACGCTGTAAGGTCTGCGACGAATGGCTTCAGTCAGTTGACCGCCCTCTTCGTACCCCACATATCCCGGAGGAGCCCCGACTAAGCGAGACACGGAGTGTTTTTCCATGTACTCACTCATATCGATACGAACCACAGCTTGTTCATCGTCAAATAAGAACTCCGCTAAGGCCTTCACAGTTTCAGTTTTACCAACACCCGTTGGGCCCAGGAACATAAAGGTACCAATCGGACGATTTGGATCTGAGATTTCTGCTCTGGCGCGGCGAATAGCATCCGAAACCACCGTCAGTGCATGATCTTGGCCGACAACGCGCTTTTTCAAGACGTCTTCCATGCTCAAAAGCTTTTGCGATTCGCTTTCTAGCATTTTACTAACCGGCACACCTGTCCACTTCGCAACAACCTCTGCGATATCTTCAGGACCGACTTCTTCTTTCAACATGCGATTTTCGGAAGAGGAGCCTTGGTCTTTACTGCGCTCTTCCATGGCTTTGAGCTTTTTTTCGGTGTCTGGCAAACGACCGTATTTCAGCTCTGCGGCTTTCCCTAGATCACCTTCACGTTCAGCTTTAGCGACTGCGACTTTCAGGTCTTCGATGTCTGCTTTCAGCTTTTTGATTTGCGTGATGCCACCTTTTTCAAATTCCCATTGTTCGCGCAAAAGTTGATTTTTCGCAGACAGTTCGGAAATCTGAGAATCAATGACGATGATGCGATCTTTTGCGCCCTCGTCTTTTTCTTTCTTCAAAGCTTCTTTTTCAATACGAAGTTGCATCAGTTCGCGTTCAATCTTATCGACTTCTTCTGGAACGGATCTGGTTTCAATTCCCAATTTACTGGCCGCTTCATCGACCAAGTCGATTGCCTTATCCGGCAAAAAACGATTGGTAATATAACGACGCGAAAGTTTCACGGCGGAAACCAGGGCGCCATCAGTAATACGGATACCATGGTGGACTTCGTATTTTTCTTTCAGTCCACGCAAGATTGTAATGGCATCTTCCTCACTAGGCTCTTCAACCATCACCGTTTGGAAACGGCGTTCAAGAGCCGCATCTTTTTCGATGTATTTGCGATATTCGTCCAAAGTGGTCGCACCAATACAGCGAAGTTCGCCACGAGCGAGGGCCGGCTTTAAAAGCTGACCCGCATCCATCGCGCCTTCGGTTTTACCAGCACCCACTAAGGTGTGAAGCTCGTCGATAAACAAAACAATCTGTCCTTCACTAGAAGTGACTTCTTTGATAACCGCTTTCAAGCGGTCTTCAAATTCCCCGCGATATTTAGCACCCGCGATCAGAGCCCCCATATCTAGGGACATTAATTTTTTACCAACCAAGTTGTCTGGAACGTCGTGCTTCAAAATACGCAATGCCAAACCTTCGGCGATGGCTGTTTTACCAACCCCCGGCTCCCCAATAAGTACTGGGTTATTCTTTGTTCGACGAGAAAGGACTTGAATGACTCGACGAATTTCTTCATCACGCCCAACAACAGGGTCCAATTTCCCTTCCGCCGCTAACGCGGTCAAATCCCGGGCATATTTTTTTAGAATTTCGTATTTATTCTCTGGATCATCATCCGTTACTTTTTGGCTGCCGCGCATCTCTGTCAGGGCATTTTTGACGGCATCAGGACGAACATTGAATTTTTTGAAGAAGGCTGCCAACTCAGTATCGCCACTCTTAAGCATCGCCAAAAAGAAATGCTCGGTAGAAATGTAAGTGTCGCCCCACTCTGCGGCCTCAACCTCGGCCCCTTTAAAGAATTTTTCTAGGCGCGGGCTGGCGAATTGCTTTTGTCCACCCCCCGTAACTTGGGGAAAGCGGTCAATTTTTTTACGAAGTTCATTCAAAAAATCTGCTTGCGGCACATTTAGTTTATCTAGCAAACGAGGAATAATCCCTTCGCTCTGTTGGACAAGCTCAAGCAGGAGATGCTCAGGTTCAACAGATGGGTTCGCCTTGCGTTCCGCCAGCTTTGCTGCAGCCTGCATAGCCTCCTGGCTTTTTCGCGTCATTTTTTCAATATCGTTGCTCATAGCACCTCCATCTGAAATAAGAATGAGGTCTATTTTACTTTTGTCAACTCTAAGGAACCCCAGAATGGCAGGAATCGTTAATCCGAAAGGTAAAGGCAAATCTAAGCCGCGGTTGCAACCTTCAATCAAGAAGGAAGCTATCAATCCCCAGGACTATATGAAATACGAAACCCGCTTTTCCTGCGAAGACTGTTCCCACTTTGATGGCGAGCGCACGGTTTGTACAATTGGGTACAACCCCCTACACCATCTTAAAGCTACTCAAGAACATCATTACGAGTTGGCCGGCAATATGGCTTTTTGTCGATTTATTGAAATTGATTAGTCCTCAAGAGCCGAAATCCCTCATTTAAGATCTAACCATCGTCGCCCCTGGAAAATTGACATCATCAAAGTCTAGGTTTTTGCGAATTTCCCCTCTGAAAGTGTTGTACTGTAATGAAGCAGGACAACCATTGGTCTTAATTTCAAGATCTGCCCTTCGACTAGTATTGTCGAAATAAGACAAATCCCGCCTGACGTCCTGTCAAGAGAGCCCACCAAATCCCGATCTTATTCACATCAAAGATTCACTCAGAAGGAGTCAAGAGAGATGGTCACTCTCTTGCTTAACACCGAAAGGAGGGCCTTCAAGGATGAAATAAATTTGAACAACAGATTGTTCATGCTGTGCGCTGGAACAAGAGGTTGAAAAACCTAAAATGAAAAAGCGCAGCAAAAAGGTTCTTAAAAGGTAAAAGGCCAATTTAGCACAGACTCGGATGTCAGTGCTCAGCAAAGCAGGAAGTAGGTTTCTGCCGAGCTAAAAAAACAAATCAAGGAAGGTATTGAATATGAATAATAAATTTTAACGGAGGATTTTAAAATGGGAATGAGAGTAACAACTAATATCGCTGCATTGAACGCTCAAAGAAACTTGGTTGGTTCACAAAGACAAATCAACGATTCTATGGCGAAACTAGCTTCTGGTAGCCGTATCAATAAAGCTGCTGATGACGCTGCAGGCTTGGCGATTTCTGAAAGCTTCAAAGCTCAGATCCGCTCTGCTGCACAAGCTCAACGTAATGCGAATGATGGTATCTCAATGGTTCAAACTGCTGAGGGTGGCTTGAATGAAATCGGTAACATCGTGGTTCGTCTTCGTGAGTTGGGCATCCAAGCATCTTCTGATACTGTTGGCGAAACAGAGCGTGGCATGTTGAATAAAGAGGTTGGTCAGTTGAAATCAGAAATTCAACGTATCGCTTCTGTAACAACATGGGGTACAACTAAATTGTTGGATGGTTCATCACCAAAATTCGATTTCCAAGTTGGTATCCGCAACAATCAAGAAGAAGATCGTATCTCCTTCAACGCTAGCGAAAACGTTGCAACTTTGGATGCTCTAGGTCTTAGTGGTTTGGACTTCTCTTCTAAAGAAGGCGCTCAAGATGCACTTGGTAAACTAGATACTGCACAAACTTCAGTTTCTGGTACTCGCGCAAACCTTGGTGCTCTTCAAAATCGTCTAACATCTACAGTGGATAACTTGGGTGTTGCACAAGAGAATATGTCTGCAGCTAACAGCCGTATCCGTGACACAGACGTTGCTCAAGCATCTTCAGAGATGACTCGTAACAACATCTTGTTGCAAGCTGGTACTTCAACTTTGGCTCAAGCGAACCAATCTAATCAATTGGCTCTTAAATTGATCGGCTAATCCCCGACTCAATGATTGAGTAAAAGTTCGATAGAAACTTTAAACCCGGTGAGTTCGGCTCACCGGGTTTTTTATTTTAATGCCTAGTTGTTTTTCACTAAACAACTCATTCACGATTTTTTCGCCGAAAATGTATAATTTTTTTACCAATAATTTCAAACATTTACCTCAAGCGGTTGATTTTGTATGCCGAATAATTAGGCACACCCACACGGAGGTCTAGTATGAAATACCAAACCATCGCCAAAGCAACGATTGCTTTATGTACGCTGTCCTTGCTTGCCGCTTGCGGTAACAATGCCGGCCTGAGCGCACAAAGCTCCACCGCCGCAAATGCGAATCAAGGCTCTTCCGATAATTCAGGAGCCAGCAATCCTACCCCAACAACACCTCCTGTTAGTGCATATAAAGCTTTGGATATGACTGGTTATGTATCGGGCGGCCTTTTCGATAAAGCATTCGCCATCGATTTGGACAAAGTAAATGATGCTTTGATTATTGGACTGCCAATTCCTGCAGGGCCCTTTACGCAACTCAACGTGGATATTCCCCAATTGAAAGGCGCTAAAATCAAAACTTATGTGGATGCGAATGGAAAGGGCCAAGTGGCTATAAGCATTCCACTTCAATACGTGCTGCACGGAGTTAGCGGCATTCCGTCTTCTGCCCTTCCAAATGGCAGCCCCTTACCGGCGATGCCGACGGGAGAAGCTCCCTCCCTAGCCTTCAGTCTTAACAACAATAACGAAAACAAAGTTCGTCTTTATATAGGAGTTGATGCGGTCGGCATGTTTATCGAAAGTTCCTACATCCCTAACTACTTAGGCCTGACTTTGCCGATCAAGAATAAGGATAAAACAAAAATTTTGGGTTACTTCACTATTGTCCCAAAAGTGGGCACCTACAACGGTGGACTCTTTGTAGCATTACCTATTCCTAATTCGATCGCCAAAATCATCGATGATCACCTCAGTGGTATTATCCACTAAAGCCAGACTTCCCTCTGTGATTTCGTTTTGATTTGCCTGCCCCCTTAAACCTCGCTAGTCTAAGGGGGCATTTTCATAACGAAACCAGGAAATTCAGGGAGCACACCATGGCAAAGAAAAAAGCAAAACCTGCTAAGAAGGCAGCTAAAAAAGTAACTAAAAAAGCAGTTAAACCAGCAAAAAAAGCAGCACCTAAAAAGGCCGCTAAGAAAGCTGCAAAGCCAGCTAAAAAAGCAGCTAAACCTGCTAAAAAAGTAACTAAAAAAGCAGCGCCTAAGAAGGCTGCTCCTAAAAAAGCCACGGCGAAAAAAGCTGCGCCTAAAAAAGTCGCTAAAAAGGCAGTTGCTAAAAAAGCGGCTAAGCCAGCAAAAAAAGCCGCTCCTAAAAAAGCTGCGAAAACGGCGAAGGCAACTGTTGTCTCTGAAAAAGCTGAAGTTGTAAAACCAGCTCCTGCAATTGAAATCACTTCTGACTTCGATGACGAAGCAGAAATGGACAACATGGTAGATATCGAAGAAGAATCTGTTGAGTCTGACGAGTGGGCTGATGAAGCTGAGGAATCAGAAGACGGCGATGATGATGACTCTTTCGAAGACATGGAAGATGAAGAAGCAGAAGACAAGCCTAGCAAAAGCTCTAACGGCGACGATGAAGATGAAGACGACGAAGACGATGAAGATGACGAATCTGGCGACGACGAAGGTTACTTCTAGTCTTTAGCTGCACATCGCTAGCAATAAAAAAGGGAGTCAACGACTCCCTTTTTTATTATCATCATTTCATGTACAAACATCTTTATCGACGTTTTATTGAAGCCAACCCCCAGCAACTCCATTTTGCCTGTCACAGCCATCACTACTGGCCGGATGTTTCCCGAGAAGCTCACCTGCAATACTGGGATGATTCTGCAAAATACGTCGATGATAAGTGGGCGCATTTATTTTCTCAGAAAATTCCTCGCGCGCAAAAATTGATCGCGGAAAATTTGAACCTTTCCCAAGCCGAGCAAATCGTTTTTGCACCGAATACTCATGAGTTTGTGTTTCGTCTGTTAAGTGCTTTGGATTGGAGCAAAAAAATTCGCGTCCTGACAACCGATTCTGAGTTCTATTCTTTTGATCGACAAATCAACCGCCTGGGTGAGCTTCCTCAGTTTGAGGTCATCAAGGTTCCTACTCTCCCCTTTGAAACTTTCCATCAACGTTTTGAAGCTGAAATGGACAAAGGATCTTGGGATTTAGTTTTTGTAAGTCATGTTTTTTTCAACTCAGGCTTGGTCTGCGACTTTCATCGGCTGGCTGCTGCTGCGCCGGTTACTGCGATTTTCGTGTTGGATGGTTATCATTCTTTCATGGCAGTCCCGACGGATTTGCGTTCCGTTGAAAAGAGGATTTTCTATTTAGCAGGATCTTACAAGTACGCGCAAGGGGGCGAAGGCGCTTGCTTCCTGGTTGTTCCTGAAGAAACCCGTCATCGTCCTTTTCATACGGGATGGTTTGCGGAGCTTTCCAAACTGACTGCGGTGGGGAATGAAGTGGGATATCCCACCGATGCCCTTCAATATGCTGGAAGCACCATGGATTTTTCGGCTTTGTATCGCCTGATTGCAGTGCTTGAAAAATTTAAGGCCGAAGGGTTAACCGTTTCTAAAATTCATTCTTTGGTGCAAGAGAATCAAAAATACTTTTTGGCCGAACTGGATAAGAAGAACCACCCGACTTTGAATTCAAAAAACTTAATGGCGATGGATCTTAGTGTTCATGGGCATTTTTTGACATTCGACATGCCGTCTGCTGAAGAAACCAAAAAGCAGGTCGACAAAATGAAAACCCGGGGACTGATCACAGATTCCCGGGGCAATCGTTTACGTTTTGGTTTTGGGCTTTATCACGACAAGGCCGACATTGTGTCGGCCTTAGAGAGAATCTAGATATTAAAGAGATGGTAGGTCTTCGATAACGTCACCAGAGGATGATTTCGAAGATGCTGGTGGCGCAGTTCTTTTTGGAGCAGGCGTGTTGACTTGCTGTTGCGGTTTTTGCTGTTCGCTAGGAGATGTTAATCCGTGAGCGCGATTGTAGGCGGCTCTTGCATCTCTTGCTGCTCTTTCATAGTCGGCGTCCGTTGGATTGGAGTTGGATCTTGTCTTCGAGCCAGCTGATTGAGTATTACCCGAAGCGTATTCATTCATACAAGTCGTTAGCGCCTGGTTCGCAGTATACTGACGAGACTGATATCTATCAGTGATACATTTATTTAGTCTTGGGTTGTTAGCAGCACACAGACGCACACCCGTCATTGCAGAAGGGTCATCACTAGTCATTCGCACACCACCTCTTAAGAAGAGATCGCCAACGCAACTGACTGTCTTTTGATATGTCAAATCTTTAGCTGATCCACAAATATCTTCGAGAGTTTTTACCTTACGAAGAGTTTGGTATTCAACATTGTAGTCACCCCACTGAAGAGGTTCGCCATTTGGATTTCTTTCACCAGCATAGGTCGCATCAATTAGATCCATGGCGCACATAACAAAATATGGGCTCGGATTGCGTTGGCAGGCATCCGCAATCTGAAGGCGCTCATTGTTGTAGCGGCTGTCATTTTGGGCGCTAGTCTTGTTAACTTCGTCAAAATACGGAAAAAGATCCTTAACCGTTCTTTCGCATTGATAAACATTTAAGCCTTGGTAGTACATTGGCGGATTCGACTTCGCCATCGCCGCATGTTCGAAGAACGAACTTGTGACTAACACAAATGTGGAGAAAATCATTTTGAAGTTAAATGCTTTCATCTCTGCCTCACTGACTGAATTAAATCTATTCACTCAGGTACAAAGCAGTAATCATTCCAAGGCGATAGTGAGGTTAAATGGATTTGAGGTGTCTAAAAATAAGACAAGCACCCATTAAGGGCAAGCAACGGTTGCCTTGTCTCAAAGTGAGATATTCTAATTACAAGCTCTAGGGTCCGTTTGTGCAGAACTTTCTTCATAAGCAGCCTCACCAGGCGGCGGAGGATCTTCACTCTCAGACTGAACCGTTATAGATTTAGGCGGATTCGCACAGTCAAAAAAATTAAACGGCTTTTCAGATTCAAAATCACCTGCAGAAACGAGATCTGAGTCCACAATCAAACTATTCAGATTTTTCACATCCTGTTGCTCGGCCTTTTTTATTTTTTCTCTCACATAAAATTTTAGATTATTGAGTAACTCATATGGAGTTTCAGTCTTCACAAAATTATAGCTTTCTAAAACTGAAGCCAAAGTGGCCTTCTCCACTAAAGACTCGAATTCAGTGCCATAAAATCGCACACCATCAAGACGATACAAACTTCCAATTTTTCTCCACAACTCCACATTCTCGGAAGTGAATGCAAAATAGAGAATTCTTTGCCCAACTTGATTGTAATCTGCTCTATTCTTTATGAGATATCTGCTGAGAATTTTAATCGCAACCTCTGAAGAAATTGACTTATAGGACAGATTATACTCAAACAAATCCATTGTTCCACAGACAGCTTCCAGAGGTGGAATTAAGTTCTCATCAATTAGGGCAAACAGATCATCTACACTTGATAAAAGGCAAGTTCGCGTAGCACGAGCAAGAAGACTTTTTCTAGATTCCAAAAGAATCTTTTTTGCTTCAACGAAACCCTTATAATCCGCAAAGCCAATTAAACCATTAGAGATTCCAACATCACCATATGGTGACATTCCAGCCTTTAAAAGCTCACTCAGATAAAATATATCTCCTGAGTCCAAGGCAAGCTCGGCCAAACTTTTTGTCATTCTTTTTTGATTCAAAGTTTTGGAATCTACTCGAATTAAAAGAGACGAAAATAGTTCTTTGTCTTTGACTTGAATTGCTGTCGCAATCTTTTCATAATTTGAATAGCGCTGATCTAACATTAACTCATCTACAGCTGACCTAGACTTGGCCGTCGCATTGTCATTCGCCTTCTCTTCCGCCGACTTTTTAGAAAAAGAACATCCCGCCACCGAGAGCAATAACAATGTTATTAAGATCTTTCTCATCATATAAAAACTCGCGATAGAAGGTTGGGGCAAAAAAAAGCCCAGCGGGAAAAGAGAGGAAACCGCTGGGCCTTAGAATTTAGTTGATTACTCCGGCAGAGCCGGAGTGTCAGCCTACTTTACAGGCTTCGTGTGAACTGCGAATTTTTCGAACTCGCCGTACTCATGAAGTTTGTTGTAAAGAGTCTTGATCGTGATACCCAAGTTGTTAGCCGCTTGAGTTTTGTTGCCACCGAAGTGAGCCAACGCCTTCAAGATGTAACGCTTCTCAAGATCATGCAAAGTCATGTTTTGATCGTACTCGATCACATCCTTTTGCGTCTCAGGATTTCTGACGTTCTCTGGGATATCGTTCAACATGATCATGTGACCATCAGATAAGATCTGAAGTCTTTCACACATGTTTTGAAGTTCACGGATGTTACCTGGCCATTCGTACTTCATCAAAGCTTTCATCGCGTCTTCAGAAACTGAACGACCGCGGTTCAAGTAAGCGTGTTGAGAGTTGTTAAGGAAGTGATTTACCAACGCTGGGATGTCTTCCTTACGACGGCGAAGAGCCGGCGCGCTTACGATGATCGTGTTGATACGATAGAAAAGGTCTTCACGGAAGTTACCGCGAGTCACTTCTTGATCCAATTCACGGTTCGTCGCACAGATCAAACGGATGTCTACTTTGATTGGCTCTTTGCCACCAACACGGAACATTTCGCCTTCTTGGATGAAGCGCAAAAGCTTCGCTTGGATAGCTGGATCAAGTTCACCGATTTCATCTAGGAACAAAGTTCCACCGTTCGCCGCTTCAGCCAAACCGATTTTGCGTGTGTAAGCGCCAGTGAAAGAACCTTTTTCGTGACCGAACAATTCTGACTCAAGCAAAGTTTCGCGAAGAGCACCGCAGTTGATTGCAACGAATGGTTTGTTTTTGCGACCTGAACGATCGTGGATCGAGCGAGCGATCAACTCTTTACCTGTACCTGACTCACCAAGAACCAAAATGTTCGCGTTTGAAGGAGCTACGCGATCAATCATCTTCATCAAGTTGCCCATCACTTCAGATTGATAGACGATGGTCTTGTTTTCCATTACTTTGGAAGTTGTGTTTGTATTCCACATAACTTGGTTAGCATTCTGAGAAGCAGGAAGGATCGTAGAGTTGTTATCGTTCATGGGTTCCACCTTTTTCGGTAACGTCTTTATTAAAAACCTTTTGAGTGTCTCAATCTGATTGACTCAGTGTGAGACGCCTCCGACGCATTGAGTTATAACCTTAGTCCTGTATCTTTTGCAATAAAAATTTTGCATGGCGTTAAATTTTTTTTAGGATATGGGGCCGATTCGGGTGGTTTTGAGGGCTATGAATAAGGCATTTTATCTCTCGAAAAACATAGATAAATACTTGAAATATATGACGTTTGTTAAATCTGCGTCACCTCTCACCATCAAGCACTATACCCTGGACCTACAACAAGCCTTTGAACTCGATAAAAACTCACAATCTGCCCAATATTCTTGGTCTGAGGCTGAGCTCATGGCGGCGGTTCGGGCAGCCTTTAATCGCTGGGCTAGCCTTTCTCTGGCCTCTCGGAATAGGAAAGCTGCGACCCTGAAGAGCTTCTTTTCCTGGGCCTTTACTGAGGAAAATCTGCTGGAAAGAGATCTTTCTTTGCAGGTGATCTGCCCCAAAGTCCCGAAGAAGTTACCGCATTTTTTAAGTGTGGATGAAATTCTTAGTGTCTTGAAAACCTTCGATGAAAAAAACGACGTTCCGCTGAAAGAAAAAGTTCTGTTCTTGTTATTGTATGGTGGAGGCCTGCGCATCAGTGAAGCCTGCAATCTGCGTTGGAACTCTGTTTATCCCGAACAAAAGATTTTACGTGTGATGGGAAAAGGCAATAAAGAGCGGGTCGTCGCTTTGCCTTCAATGACTATTCAAGCTTTAAAAAAGTGGAAAATGGAAAGTTCTTTTGACGAATATGTTTTTGGGGAAAAGCCACTCGTACAAAGAACGGCCTATGAAATGGTTCGACAAAGTGGAGTGCGCGCCGGGCTTCTAAAGCCTCTGCATCCCCACGCCCTTCGACATAGTTTTGCCACGCATCTCTTAACCAGTGGCGCGAATCTAAGA
>JBJTMR010000239.1:0-2177 GCA_046070625.1 Bdellovibrio sp.
AACTGGCCTTAGTGCTCGCTTGTATCTTGATGTGTGCTTTAGTGTTTATTTGTTATTTCTTTGCGCCAACCTTGTTAAGGCGGTTGGGCGACCAAGCTCATCAAGCCGTGAATCGCTTGAGTGGTTTTTTGATGTTTTGTGTGGGGCTGCAGATTTTAGTAAACGGAGTCATGGCAGCACTGAAGCTTGCGAAAGTGTAAGGGCAAGATGGCAGAGTCGGCATTAAAGATTTCAAGAATTTTGCATGCAGGTTATGTGTTTGAGCACGAGGGCGTGCAAGTTGCATTCGACACTATTTTTGAAAATCCTTTTAGTCGTAATTGCTACGCTTTTCCGTCGGTACAATTTGATCGTGAAGCTATTCGAAACTTAAACTTTTCGGCCGTTTTTATTTCTCATTTTCATGATGATCATTTTTCGTTAGAAAGCTTGGATTTACTAAATCGTCAGACACCGATTTATATGTTCTGCGTATATGAAGAGCTGGTCGACTTTATTCGTAAGATGGGATTTGTGCACGTTCGGACACTAAAACTGAATGAGCCTATAACTATTGGATCCATAGAGGTAATTCCGCGCAGAGCCTTGGATGAAGATGTTGATTGTCTGTTTCAAGTTAAAGCCGCAGGTTTAAATATCTTAAACGTTGTAGATTCCTGGGTTGATTACGATACGTTGGATCTGTTAGTTCATCAAAAACCCTGGGATATGGTGTTGTGGCCTTTTCAGACGATGCGTGAACTTGAAGTGATTGCTCCTGATCGGGCGGAAAAGGCTCCAACCCATTTGCCTCCGGAATGGATCGAGCAGCTTCAGCATTTGAAGCCTAAAGTTATCGTGCCGAGCTCTTGTCAGTTTTCGATGGAATCGTGGTCGTGGTATAACTATGCCTTTTTTCCTGTGACCTATCGACAGTTTACGGAAGAAGTCTCTCGCGCCTTGCCACAAGCACAAATACTCCGATTAAATCCGGGATGCTCGGTTCAGTTGGTGGAGGGTGTTGTTAAGAACACGGTCCCTTTGTCCTGGGTGATTCCTGTAGGGGATCAGAATGTCGACTATGAATATCTGCCCGAACAGATGCCGCCAACAACGGCTGAGATCGCAAAGAAATTTCCCAAGTTAACGACTGAGCAACGACAAAGAACGGTCCGTTTCTGTCAGCATGAAATTATAGAACGATTTAAGGAATTAGAAGCTTCTCCAGATATTTATTTTGAGAAGGTTCGTTTGTGGCACCTGAAGACCTACGATGACGCAGGCATGGAAGCGACCTATGGCTATCTTGTAGAGCAAAATCATCTTATTTCGACTGACCCATCAAAGGAACAGGCAGACTGGACCACCGAAGTTCCCCTGGCAAAGCTGTATGCTGCTTTAGAGCTAGGTGAGTCGTTAACGTCGATGTACGTTAGAATCAACGGCTCCCAGTTTGAAGAAATCGTTGATGATCCTTTGATTCGCTGTCTATTCAATGGGTCAATTGGTAGTTATCAGAAAGCACAGCTTCTGGAGCTACGCTTCCCTGGGCGCATGGGGATATCTGTATAGCAACATCCAAAATACTGTGTAAGATAAGTTTACCCTTTAACAAGAGGTCTTTATGGGCATTGTGGTTCTTGTAGTTCTCGGTCTTATCATCGCCTTCGTGATCTTTGTTGCCAGTCGCGACGGCAAATTTCGTTATGAACGTAGCGGAGTGATTAATGCTCCCGCAGATAAAATTTTTCCGTTCCTGGTAAGCTTCAAGTTGGGAAGTGAATGGTCTCCCTTTGAAAAAGTTGATCCCAAGATGAAAAAAGCTTATTCCGGAACGGACGGTGCGGTCGGGTCAACAATGGAGTTTGAAGGAAATCGAGATGCCGGCTCTGGTAAATTAGAGCTGCTCGCAATGGTTCCGAACCAATCAGTGGATATCAGACTGACGATGATAAAACCAATCCATGGGGACAATTTAGTGCAATACAAGCTCACACCTGAAGGTGACGGAACGTTGTTCACTTGGACGATGTCTGGCAATGGGGGATTTATGGGTAAATTGATGGTCGTGCTGATTGATTGCGACAAAATGATCGGTGATCAGTTTGTTGCTGGAATTACCAATCTCAAAACTATCGTTGAAGCTCAGAAATAGAGGGCCCTTTAATGAAACTTACTGAAACTCCAGATACCAAGAT